>NZ_CP173678.1:0-282500 GCF_051903925.1 Zavarzinia sp. CC-PAN008 | reverse complement strand
CCTGGGGGTCTTCACCCATTGCGGCATTGACCCGCGCGCCAAACGCTATGTGCTGATCAAGTCACGTCAGCACTTCCGCGCCGGTTTCGAGCCAATCGCGAAGCACATCGTGATGTGTGACGGCGACGGCTGCACGGCGTCCGACCTGGCGCTGTTCCAGTACCGCAACATTCGCCGGCCGCTCTATCCCTTCGACCCCGACATGCAGCTGGGCCGCAACGAGCCGGAGGAGGGGGTGTAGTTCCCGGCGGTTCTCGGCGCCGGGTGCTACGCGTATTTGCGCTGCACCCGGCGGCAGCCTGTGCACCACCATCCTTCGAGACGCCCCTCCGGGGCTCCTCAGGATGACGGCCGTTGGGAATCCTGCAGCAAAAACGACAGCGTCATGCTGAGGAGCGGCGCCGAACGCGACGCGTCTCGAAGCATCTGCAGCGCCGGCGCCGCCCTTCCCTCAGTACGTGACGTCCATGCCGGGCAGCGTGCCGTCGGCGCGCCAGCGGTCGAGCAGTTTCACGAACTGGACGGGGCCGCGCCAGTACTGGTTGTTCTTGGCCACCCGCATGTCCAGCTCGCCGCCTTCGTTGTTGTAGTAGCCGGGGGTGCATTCCTCCAGGTACGGACGGCGGCCGATCGCCAGCTTCACGATCTTGTCCACCCAGTCCTGCTCGGCCTCGGCCGTGGGCTCCATCGTGGCGATGCCGCGCTTGTCCGCCTCTGCCACGATCCAGGCCAGGTGACGCGCCTTGACGTCCAGCATGTGCTGGAAGTTCGCGCTCTGGCCCGACTGCAGGGACGACAGCACGAAGAGGTTGGGGAAGCCGCGGCTGAACATGGAGTGCAGCGTCTCGGCCCCGTTGTGCCACTTGTCGGTCAGGCTGCGCCCGCCGCGGCCCAGCACCTCGAACCCCGTGCTGCGCAGGTAGTCGGTGCCCACCTCGAACCCGGTCGCATAGATCAGGCAGTCGACCTCGTACTCCTTGCCCGCGACGACGACGCCCTTCTCCGTGATGCGGTCGATGCCCTTGCCACCCGTATCGACCAGGTGGACGCTGGGCCGGTTGAAGGTCGGCAGATAGTCGTCGTGGAAGCAGGGGCGCTTGCAGAACTGGTTGTACCAGGGCTTCAGCGCCTCGGCCGTCGCCTTGTCCTTCACGATCTGGTCCACGCGGGCGCGGACCTGCTCCATCTTCTGGTAGTCGGCCAGCTGGACCAGCTTCTCCGCATCCTCGACCGGCTCGCCCGCCTGGGCCTTGCGCCGCGCCGCCAGCAGGATGTTGCCGATCAGGTCCGTCCAGCCATCGCTGACCAGGTCGACGTCGAAATCAGCGCCCGAGATCACCGCGGTGAAGTTGTCGATGCGCTCGCGCTGCCAGCCGGGCTTCAGCGACTTCGCCCATTCCGGATCGGTCGGCCGGTCGGCCCGCACGTCGACGGAGGAAGGTGTCCGCTGGAACACGTACAGTTCCTTGGCCCACTTGCCCAGGTGCGGCACCGCCTGGATCGCGGTGGCACCGGTGCCGATGATTCCCACCCGCTTGTCCGCCAGCTTCGTCAGGTTGCCGCGCGAATCGCCGCCTGTGTACGCGTAGTCCCAGCGGCTGGTGTGGAAGCTGTGGCCCTTGTAGTCCTCGATCCCCGGCACGCCCGGCAGCTTGGGCAGGCCCAGCGCCGTGCCGCCCGCCACCACGACGAACTGCGCGCGGAACGTGTCGCCGCGGTCGGTGGTCACCACCCACTGGCTCGACGCCTCGTCCCAGCGCACCTCGGTCGTGGTGGTCTGGAGGTAGGACCGGCGATAGAGGTCGTAGTGCCGGCCGATGCGCTGGCAATGCTCCAGCAACTCCGGTGCCTTGGCATATTTCGCGCTGGGGACGTAGCCCGTCTCCTCCAGCAGCGGCATGTAGATGTAACTCTCGGTGTCGCACGCCGCACCCGGATAGCGGTTCCAGTACCAGGTGCCGCCGAACTCGCCCGCCCGTTCGACGATCAGGAAGTCGTTGACCCCCGCCTCGACCAGCCGCGCCGCGGTCAACAGGCCGCCGAAGCCGCCACCGATGATCAGCACGCGTGTCGTCGCCTGGACCGGCCCGCGGCTGAAGCTGCGGTCGGCATAGGGGTCGTCCAGGTAATGGGCGAACTGGCCCGTCGTCTCGACATACTGGGCGTTGCCGTCGGCGCGCAGACGACGGTCGCGCTCGATCCGGTACTTCTCGCGGAGCGCTTCGGTATCGATCGGGGCCGCGGCGGCGGACTGTCCGTCAGGCATGCATCTCTCCATCCCGCGCGTGCGGCCTGAACCCGGCCGCCTTCCATGACTGCGGTTTTTATACCGCCCGGTAGGTCGCGGTCAAATGCACCGCCGTCGCACGCGGCGCGGCCGCCCCTGTGCTAAGCAATCGCCATGTCCGAAGCGCTCTACAACGATCCCGCATTTGCCCGCTTCTACGATGCCGAGAACGGCTGGGCGGCCGACACGGCCGCCTGCGTGGCCCTTGGTGCGGGCCTCACCTCGATCCTCGACCTGGGCTGCGGCACCGGCCTGCTGGCGACGGCCCTGGCCGAGTGCGCGCCCCGCGTCGTGGGCGTCGACCCGGCCGCTGCGATGCTGGACATCGCGCGCGGCCGCGCCGGCGGCGACCGCGTGACCTGGGTCGAGGGCGATGCCCGGGCGCTGGACCTGGGGGGCGAGCGCTTCGACCTGGTCGTGATGACGGGCCATGCCTTCCAGGTGTTCCTGACGCCCGCGGACCGGCTGGCGGTGCTGCGCACGATCGCCCGCCACCTGGGCGAGGGCGGGCGCTTCATCTTCGACAGCCGCAACCCCCTGCGCGAGGCCTGGCGCGCCTGGACGCCGGAGCAGACGCGCAGCCTGTTCCATCACGACGATCTGGGCCGTGTCACGTCCTGGAACGACGTCGCCTGTGACGACGCGACCGGCATCGTCACCTATCGCACCTTCTACCAGGTAGGCGGCGCAGAACCCCAGGTGACGGACGCCGCCATCGCCTTCCCGCCCCGCGAGGAAATCGCCGCGCTGATCGCCGAAGCCGGCCTGGGCGTCGAGACCTGGTGGGGCGACTGGCAGGGAAGCCCCTGGACGCCCGACGCGCCCGAGATCATCCCCTGGGGCGGGCTGGCGTAACCGCCGGGGACGCATCCTTCGAGACGGCGGCTAAGCCGCCTCCTCAGGATGACGCACGTCAGGAGAACTAAATGAAAACAACGGTGTCATGCTGAGGCGGGCCGCAGGCCCGTCTCGAAGCATCGGGCGCAGCCTCGCCGCCTGCCCTCAGATCGGCTTGGCCAGAAGCGTGCCGCGCCAGTGGTCGGCGCGGTCCTTGAGCAGGCGGTCGGTCAGGTAGGCGGACTCGGCCGGTTTCACCTGTTCCACGATCTCCAGCGTGAAGGCCGCCTCCCCATGCGTCTTCCACGCCTGCATCAGGCTGGGGATCGGGAAGCTGCCCGCCTTCAATCCGAACCAGGTGCGGTTCTGGATCTTGTCCACGTCCGGGCACGAGCCCACCCAGGCCTCGCCCGTCGCGGCGCAGCGCACGGCATAGATGCCGGGCACGGTCTTGCGCTCCTTGTAGGCGGCAATGGCGGCGCGGCGGACCTGGGACGACATGATCGGGTTCCTCGACAAGGCGCCCGTCGAATATTATACGGGCAATAATGAGTCAAGAAATTCATCCGGGTGAAATATCGGACGACGTCCGCTGCACCGCCTTTCTGGGCGACCGCCTTGTCGCCTCCGGCACGCGGGTGGAGGTGGCCCTGGCGCTGAAGGCGGCGGGACTGCACCAGGGCGTGCTGGTCTTTGACGATGCCACGGGGCGGGAACTCGACTTCGACCTGCGCGGCACCGCGGCAGAGGTCGCCGCACGCCTGGCGCCGCCGGCCGAGGGGCCGCGTGGCCGCGGACGGCCGAAGCTGGGCGTGATCGGCCGGGAGGTGACGCTGCTGCCGCGCCACTGGGACTGGCTTGCGGCGCAAGCCGGTGGCGCTTCGGTTGCGCTGCGCCGCCTGGTGGACGAGGCCCGAAGCCGGGACGCCGATGCGCTTGCGACCCGGCAACGGCGTGATGCCGCATGGCGCTTCATGTCGGCCATGGCCGGCAACCGTGACGGGTTCGAGGAGGCCGCCCGCGCTCTCTATGCCGGCGACCGGGCGGGCCTGTGTCGCCTCGTCGGGGCGTGGCCGGCCGACATCCGGGCGCATGTGTTGCGCCTGGCGCCGGAGGACTGAGCGCCTACCACAGGATCGGCTTGGCCAGCATCAACCAGAACACGGCCAGCAGGGCCAGGAAGGCTGGCCAGCCCAGGACGAACCACAGGCGCATTGTCCGGTCATAGGCGGGGCCAAGTGGTGCTCCGCCGTCGACGGCCGCCTGGGCCAGGTGCTGGGCGCGGATCTGGAGCCAGACCACGGGAACCCAGCAGGCGAACGCAACGGCGTAGAGAGCATAGGTCGCGACCAGCCACGACTCGGTCAGGGACCAGCCGGCCATGTGCACCAGTGCCAGGCCGCTTGCGGGCTGCACCACGCCGCTGGTGCCCGTGAAGATCCAGTCGGCGCGCACGACCATGCGGCCGACGCTGGCGATGGTGCGGGGATCGCGGCCCAGATGGGCATTCCACATGTACCACGCAGTGCCTGCGCCAAAGCCGAACAGGATCGTGCTGCTGAGCACATGGGCCCATTTGACGAGCAGATAGAGGTCCACGACGGCCGGCCTCAGCGCCGGTCGGCGATGGCGCCGTGCACCAGGATCGCCACCAGGATCGGCAGGTTCTTCATCAGCGCCCCCAGCGGATCCAGCCACAGGCCGGGCAGGGCCCAGCCGATCACGGCGGTGTAGCCGACCACGACGATGACCTGTGCTGGCGTCGACCAGCGGCCAGTCCGATCAAGCAGCAGCAGGCCTGCGATCACGATGTCCAGCGCGCTGCTGCCCAACTGCAGCGGGGCGACAAGGCCCAGCGGCAGGCCAAGAGCCGTCACCAGCTCCACCGTCGCGGCCTGCCCCTGTGTCAGGCCCAGCCAGGCGGACGCCAGCCACATCAGCACCAGCACCGCTTTCAGCGCCGGGGCCAGGAAGAACAGGCGTGCGTGCCAGCGGTCCTGTACCTGGGCCGGCCGATCGCGCAGCGCCTGGTCCAAGGCGCGCGGCGTGAAGCCGATCGCCTGGGCAAAGGCTGTCGGATTCCCAGCATTCCCGGCGCGCATCTGCTCCAGCGTGGTGCTAGCTACCGGCCCCGCGCCCAGCCGCTCACCCACGGCGCCAATGGCGCGCAGCACGGCCAGCGGAAGGGGCAGGATGCGCAGGTCGCCAAACCCCAGCCAGGCGCGATAGCGGCCCAGCAGGTCGCGCAGGCTCATTGTCTCTGGTCCCACCGGCTCCAGCGTGCACCGAACGAGGTGCGGCGCGGTCAGCGCCAGCCGCACGCATCGGGCGAGATCGGCCACGTGGATCGGCGTGAAGGGAAAGTCGCCCCGCCCTGGCACCGGCACGGCCACGGGCAGCGCCGCCAGGCCGCGCAGCAGCGAGGTGCCGCCATAGGAGCCGTCGCCATAGACCAGCGATGGCCGCAGGATTGTCCAGTCCAGCCCCGACTGGCGCAATTCGGCCTCGCCCTCCAGCTTGGTGCGGGCATAGGCGGTCGCAACATCGGCCCGCGCGCTGATCGCGGACAGCAGTACGACGCGGGCGATGCCAACCGTCCGCGCCGCCGCGTAGAGCGCCCGGGGCATTGCGACGTGGATCGCCGGCATTGCCGGGCCCCGCAACAGGCCCGCGGCATTCACGATCGCGTCGATCCCGCCCAGATGGGGCGTCCAGTCCGCGGCCGCGATTGCCCGGGCCAGGTCGAGCGGCAGCAGGCGTACCCCCGGCCAGATCCCAGCCAGGCCATCGGCCCTGCGCACGACGGCCGTCACCTGGTGGCCATGGGCCAGCAGGTCGGCAACGACATGGCGCCCGATGAAGCCGCCCGCCCCCAGGACAAGGATATGCAAGTCTTCCTCCGACCATGGCCGCGGCCAAGCCGGGCAAGACTAGGATGACCCGGCAGGCGGGGGCAGTGCCGCGCGTTACAGGAAAGCCGTGCGTCGTCACATCATCTCGCAGATGCGAAACAGAAGTCGCGATCAAATCATCTAAAATTATCAAAATCTCATTTTGCGGGATTAATGTCTCATCAAGCTTCGACCGCTAGACCTTCGGACGGATGAAGACTGCCCGTCCGGACCAGGGTCCAGGACCGGGCCAGATGCGGGACGACGACGATGGTTCATCGCATGGCGGCGCTGGCGGCCGCCTTCCTTGCCGGGCTGGCCCTTGTGGGCGGGCCGGCTGCCGTTCAGGCGCGGGAGATCTGGGTGGCGCCCGGTGGCCGCGACGGTGCCGCGGGAACGGCTGCGGCTCCGCTGGCCACGATCCAGGCGGGGCTGAACCTGGCGCAGCCGGGCGACGTGGTCCAACTGGCACCCGGCCGCTACGTCCAGGACGTGGTGACCGTCCGGCCCGGCCGTTCGGGCGCGCCGATCACCATCAACGGCACCCGTGCCGCCGTCGTGGTTGGCGCCGGCAAGGCCCGTATCGTGGAGATCAAGCACAGCTGGATCACCCTGAACGGCTTCACCATCGACGGCTGGTGGAACCGCCCGACCGCCAGCCAGGCCAGCTTCCGCGACAAGCTGATCTATGTCCTGTCCGCGACGCCCAAGGCCGGCGTGGAGCGGCTCGGCATCACCAACATGTGGCTGGAGAACGCAGGCGGGGAGTGCGTGCGCCTGCGCTACCTGGTTCGCTATGCCAAGGTCGCCTACAACCGCATCTCCCGCTGCGGGATCTATGATTTCGTCTATGGCGCCGGGGGCAAGAACGGCGAGGCGATCTATATCGGCACGGCGCCCGAGCAGCGCGCCGACGGCAAGAACCCCACCGCAGACGTCGACGTCTCGGCCAAGAACCTGGTGGCCTTCAACATCATCGACACCTGGGGCAACGAATGCGTCGACATCAAGGAAGGCTCGACCGCCAACACGGTGCGTCGGAACGTCTGCATGATGCAGCTGGACGTGGATTCCGCGGGCTTCGACTCGCGCGGGTCCGGCAACCTGTTCGAGGAGAATGTCTCCTTCAACAATAGCGGCGCCGGCATCCGCTTCGGCGGCGACGCGGCGACGGACGGCATCAACAACACCGCGCGGGACAATGTCCTGCTCGACAATGCCGGCGGCTCGTTCCGCATCACCCGCGGGCCGCAGGCGGTCTGCGGCAATACCATCTCAAGCGGGGCCAAGGTGAGCGGCGGCGCGATGAACGCCCTGGACCCCACGCTCGCCTGTCGCTGAGGGGCGGCGTCAATGCCGGGCCACGGCAAGGCCCGGCACCGGCGCCCCCCGCGCGCCCAGCGCGACGGCCCCGGCGGCCGCCAGCAACAGGACGACGCCCGCCACCAGGACCGCCAGCACGCCCTGGTCGAAGGCGCCCTGGGCCAGCCGGGTCAGGACCTGGGCGGCCTGGGGCTCCAGGCCCTGGGCGGCGAGCAGGGCCTCGTCAATGCCGTCGCGCACGCCCTGGTCGACGCCCAGGGCGTCGGGCAGGGCCAGGCGCGCGGTATAGACGGCCGACATCAGGCTGCCCAGCACGGCGATGCCGATGGCGGCACCCAGCTCGAACGACACTTCCTCGATCGAGGCCGCCATGCCCGCCCGCTCCGGCGGTGCGTTCAGCATGATCGCGCTCGATGCGGCCGTCATCGCGCCGCCGACGCCCAGGCCCAGCAGGGTGAACCCCGCCAGGCGCAATGCGCCATCGCCGGCCAGGCCGACCGCTGCCAGCGCCAGGCCCACGGCGGCGATGACCAGGGCGCCCCACAGCACCCTTTCCGCGCCCACGCGATGGACCGCCAGTCCGCTTAACGGGCCGGTCAGGAAGGCGGCCAGCGGGATGGGAAGGATCGCAAGCCCGGCCTGAAGCGGGCTGAGCCCCGCCACCAGCTGCAGCCGTTGGCTGACCGCCAGCTCCACCCCGACCAGCACGATGGACGCGACCAGGGCCCCGCCCACGCCTGCCGAGAACCGCCGCAACCGGAACAGCGCGAAGTCGATCAGCGGCGCGGGGCTGCGCCGCTGCCGCCGCACGAACAGCGCCAACGCGACCGCCCCGACGGCGCCGGCAATAGCCGCCGCCTCGTAGGACGGCACGCGGCGGGCCGTTTCCTTGATCGCATAGGCCAGCGCGATCAGCGCCACCATGATCTGCACCGACGCGACCAGGTCCCACGGGCGGTCCGGCTGTCCCGGGCGCCGCGGGATCAGGCGCCAGCCCAGGAGCAGCGCCACAAGGACGATCGGCAGGTTGATCAGGAAGACGCTGCCCCACCAGAAATGCTCCAGCAGGATGCCGCCGACCACGGGTCCGAACGCCGCCCCGCCGGACGCGACCGACGCCCAGATCCCGATCGCCAGGGCACGCTCGCGCTCGTCCTCGAACGTGTGACGCAGGATCGACAGGGTGGCCGGCATCATCATCGCGGCCCCCACGGCAAGCAGCGCCCGGGCACCGATCAGCACGCCGGGGCTTGGGGCGAACGCCGCCACGAGCGAGGCGGCGCCGAACACGACCAGGCCCGCCAGGAACAGCCGCTTTGGCCCCAGGCGATCGCCCAGCGTGCCGGCACCGGGCAGCAGGCCGGCGACGACCAGCGCATAGGCGTTCATGATCCAGAGCTTTTCGGACGGCGATGCCCCAAGATCGTGGGTCAGGCGCGGCAGCGCGGTATAGAGCACCGTCATGTCGATCACGATCAGCAGCAGGGCGCTCGACACGATGGCCAGGATCAGCCAGCGGCCCACCCGGGGCCTTGAGAGGGACGACGACGCAGGCATGACAATGCACCTTGGGACCGGCACCAGGACGGGCGCCCGTGTTTCAATACATACGTATTTATTGGAAACAATTCAAGGTCGGGCGGGCTGATGGCCAGGCCCCGGACGATCGATCCCGAACGGCTGTTGGACGCGGCCGAGGATGTGGTCCTGCGTGACGGGGCGGCCGGCCTGACGATCGAGGCCGTGGCCCGGCAGGCCGGCGTGACCAAGGGGGGCGTGCAGTACAGCTTCCGCTCCAAGGAAGCCATGATCGAGGCGATGTTCAGTCGCTGGTACCACAGCTTCGACGCGGTGGTGGCGCAGATCGCCGGGCCCGATGCCGATCCGCTGGACGAGGCCTGGGCCCACGTCCAGGCATCCATGCAGGAGGACTACGACGCCAATGCCAAGGCGGCGGCCGTGCTGGCCGCCCTGATGCAAAGCCCGGAACACCAGAACCTGGCCAGGGCCTGGTACGCGCGCCGCATGGCGGGCCTGGACCTGGGCACCGCCGCCGGGCGCATGGCGCGGATCGCCGTCCTGGCGACGGAGGGGGTTTTCATGCTGCGCTTCTTTGGCCTGATGACGATCAGTCCCCAGGACTGGCAGGACATCTTTCGCGACCTCAAGGCATTGCGCGCATTGGGCGACCGTCAGGAAGGCTGACGGGGTGGCGCTGCCCCTTGCGCTTCCTGGCGGAAGTGGCGACGGGCGGCATCCAGGAAGGCAGCGACGGCGGCGCGCGGCTCGGTTCCCGCCAACCGGACCGAGACGACGTGCGCCACCGGCAGGCGGTCGGTCAGGGCGATCGCCTGCACCCGGCGGCCGTCCAGCGCGCGGTCGCTGCGCGCCGTGTGGTTCAGGATGGTGTAGCCCAGGCCATTGGCGACGAGGCTGCGCACCGCTTCCACGGAATTGGTGCGGTGGGCGACCCGGGGGCGCAGGGCGGCCGCCCCGAACAAGGTCGCGTAGTAGTCGCGGCTGACCGGCAGGTCCAGCATCACGCAGGGCTCGTCCACGATCTCGCCCAGGGCGATCGCGCTGCGGCCGGCAAGCGGATGATCGGCCGCGACCAGGACATAGGGCGGCAGGTCCAGCAGGACCTCCGCCGTGAAGGCCGGCGGCACCAGCACGTCATAGGAGATCAGCGCTTCCACCTGGCCTGCCTGCATGCGGGCCAGCAGGTCGTGGTGATCGCCCTCGTGCAGGGTCACGTCGATTTCGGGCTGCGCCTGGGCAAAGGCGGCGACCAGGCCGGCGACATAGCGCGGCACCAGGTAGCTGAGCACGCCCACCTGCAAGGGGCCGCGCAGCGCCGTGCCCAATCCGTTGATCGAGGTTGAGAAATCCTCCACCCGCGCCAGCAGTTCGCGCGCCCGGCGCTCGACCTCCCGCCCCTGCGGCGTCAGGACCACGCCGCGGGCATGGCGGCGCAGGAACAGGGCAGCCCCAACCGTCCCCTCAAGCTCCGCGATCGCCATCGAGATCGACGGCTGAGACACGTTGAGCGCCGCGGCGGCCGCGGTCAGGTTGCCGTGCGCCGCCGCCGCCACGAAATAGCGCAGGACCCGGAGGGAGACATTCATCAAGAAACCTGATCCAGCTGATTGGATCATAATATTTCTGCTGATCCTGCGGCCCTGCAATCCTTCTCCCTCGCAACGGGGACGCAGGTCATGAACGCAGCCATCCAGACATCCGAGGCACCACGCGACCCGGCGCCCGACTACCTGGTGCCGGGCGATGCCGCGCTGGTGGGTGCCGGCACGGGCCTGCGCACGGGCGCGCAGTATCGCGAAAGCCTGAAGGACGGGCGCCACGTCATCATCGACGGGCGCGACGTCACCGATGTGACCGCGGAACCCACGCTGGCCCGCGGCATCGACACGATCGCCGGGTACATGGACGCGCAGCACGACCCGGCCTTGGCGGACGACCTGACGACCGTCGATCCGGCCACGGGCATGCGCTACTCCACCGCCTGGCTGGTGCCGCGCAGCGTGGAGGACCTGCGCGCCTATGACCGGATGATCAGGGCGTCGACCTTTCGCACCTTTGGCATGTTCGGGCGGCCGCCCGACTATGGTCCGGTCAAGGCGGTGTCATTCGTCGCCTGGAACCACCTCGTCCGCCAGCACGAGCCGGACGCCCTGCCCAAGATCGAGCGGTTCCTGCAGGTGGGCCGCGCCCACAACCTGATCAGCGCCGACGTCATCATCGACGTGCAGACCGACCGCAGGCGCCCGATGCCCGAACAGCCCGGTCGCCTGCGCGTGGTCGAGGAGCGCCGCGGCGGCATCGTCCTGCGCGGGGCCAAGGCCGCCAATTCGGTGCTGGCGCAGGGCAATATCGGCTCGATCTCGATGCCGCCGCCCAACCCCACCATGCCCGACGAATGCGCGATCTGGACGGCGATCCCGGCCGGCGCGCCTGGCCTGCGCCTGCTGCTGCGCGGATCGCACCTCTCCGGCACCGAGGATAGCGAGGACAGCCCCCTGGGCTCAGGCGGGGAGGAGGCGGACGGGCTGCTGCTGTTCGACGACGTGTTCGTGCCGTGGGACTATGTCTTCAGCTATCGCAACCGGATGACGCCGCAGATCTATACGACGCTGGGGCAGTTCGCCTTCTGGAAGATCGGCACGCGCCTGTCCTATCGCGCGGAGCTGTTCGCGGCCGCCGCCCAGCTGATCGTGGATGCGCTCGGCACCGACCAGGTGCCGGCGGTGCGGGCCATGGTGGCGGACGTGATCGCCTATGCGGTGCAGCTGCGCGGGCTGATGACGCTGGCCATGGAGAAGGGCAGCTTCACCGACAGCGGCGTGATGCTCCCGCACCATACCTATGTGACGGCGGGCCGCCTGCTGTCGATCGAGCAGCTGCCGCGGATCATGCAGACCCTGCGCGAACTGTCGGGCCAGGGGCTGATCAGCCGCGTGCCGCGCGCGACCTGGGAGCGCGCGGACCTGGGACCGCTGCTAGACGAGTACCTGCCGGGCCACAAGCTGCACGCGCGGGACAAGAACCGGCTGTTCAACCTGGTCTGGGACATGACCTCGTCCTCCGCCGCGATGCGGGTGGCGCTGTTCGAGAACGTGAACGCGACGCCCGCCGCAGCGCTGAAGGAGGAGCTCTACCGCTCCTATGACCGCAGCGAAGGCCTGGCCGCCGTGCGTGCCCGCGCCGGCATCGTGTAGGGGAGGGCTGACGCGATGTTTCCAACCTCCGTCCCCTGGCCCAACGGGGCGCGCTGCGCCGTCGCCTTCACCTATGACATGGATGCCGACAGCATCCTGCACCTGGCGCATCACGCGACGGCGCACAGCCGCGTGGCCAGCCTGTCCATGCTGCGCTACGGCCCACAGGTGGGCATGCCCCGCATCCTGAAAGTGCTGAAGGAGGCCGGCATCCGGCAGACCTTCTTCGTCCCCGGCTGGTCGATCGAGCGCTATCCGGAGGCGGTCGAAGCCATGCTGAAGGACGGGCACGAGGTGGCGCACCACGGCTACCTGCACGAGCTGCCGTCCGAGATGAATGCCGAGCAGGAGGCCTATTGGTTCCAGCGCGCCACGGATGTCATCGTGAAGTACACGGGCCAGAAGCCCCGCGGCTATCGCGCGCCGTCCTATCGCTTTTCGGACCGCACGCTGGACCTGATGATCGCCGGCGGCATGACCTATGACGCGTCGCTGATGGGCGACGACGTGCCCTATGTCCTGGAGAGCGAGGCCGGCTCGCTGGTGGCGCTGGCGACGCACGCGACGCTGGATGACTGGCCCCACTTCATGTACGGGCGCGACTTCAACTATGTGATGCAGGTTCGCTCCGTCACCGCGGCGTTCGAGGTCTATCGCGACGAGTTCGACGCCGCGTGGGAGGAAGGCGGCATGTGGATCGCCGTCTGGCACCCCTTCCTGTCGGGCCGTCCATCGCGGGCGCAGGCGACGGCCAGGCTGATCCGCCACATGCAGGACAAGGGCGGCGTCTGGTTCGCGACGATGGAGGAGATCGCCGCCCATGTCCGCAGCCTCCAGGCGGCGGGCACCTGGAGCCCGCGCGTGGACCGCATGCCCTACTATACCGGCCCCATTCCCGAGCTGTTCGAAGGCCCCGGCGTCACCGCCGCAGGGGCGCGCACATGAACGGGACCCCCGCGCCCCGGCGCGCCGCGGACAGCGTACGCGAGTCCGTGCTGGGCTGGATCGAGCAGGATCGCGACCGGCTGATCGGCTTCTTCTCCCGCTTCCTCCAGGCGCGCAGCGACAACCCGCCCGGCGACACGGTCGCGGCGGCGGCCGTCGTCGCCCAGGCGCTGGAGGCGGAGGACCTTGGCTTCGACTGGATCAATGCGCGCGACGACATGCCGAACCTGGCCGCCAGCTTCGACGGTGCCACCCCCGGCTCGCACCTGGTCCTCAACGGCCATATCGACGTGTTCCCGGTGGAGGACGGAGCCACACCCTGGACACACGGTCCCTGGAGCGGCGCCATCGCGGACGGCCGCATCTGGGGCCGGGGTGCCGTCGACATGAAGTGCGGCACGACCGCGTCGATCTTCACCTATATCTACCTGCACCGGCTGCGCCAGCACCTGAAGGGCCGCCTGAGCCTTACCGTCGTTTCCGACGAGGAGACGTTCGGCCCCTATGGCGCGCGCTACATGCTCAAGGTGCGCCCCGACCTCTATGGCGACGCCTGCCTGTCGGGAGAGCCGTCGGGCGCCGGCATCCTGCGTTTTGGCGAACGCGGACGGATGTGGCTGCGCTTCACCGTGTGCACGCCGGGCGCGCACGGCGCCTATCCCCACCTGTCGGCCAGCGCCTCGCGCATCGGGGCCCGGCTGATGCTCGACCTCGACCGCCTGGCCGACCTGGACACGCCCGCGCCGCCCGAGGTTGCCGACGTCCTGGAGCAGGCGGTACCGATCGTCGAGGCGACGATGGGCGAAGGTGCCGCCACCGTCATGCGGCGGATCACCGTGACCGTGGGAACGGTGAAGGCTGGGGTGAAGGTCAACATGGTGCCGTCGACCTGCGTGTTCGAGGTGGACATCCGCCTGCCCATCGGCGTGGGCCGGGAGCGCATCCGCGCCGCCATCGACGCGATCATGGCCAACTACCCGGAAGCGACGTACGAGGAGTTCGGTTTCAGCGACGCCAACTGGTCCAACCCCGCCCATCCCCTGGGCCGGGCCATTGCCGAGGCTGCGCGTGGCCTGCAGCAGGCGACCCCGGTCCCTGCGGTGGGCCTGGGCGCCACCGACATGCAGCTTTGGCGTGGCGCGGGTGTTCCGGCCTTCGTCTATGGTCCGCCGCCGACCCTGATGGGCAAGCGGGACGAGAACGTAACGATCGCGGAATTCCTCCACGTCGTGCGCAGCCACGCCCTGGCTGCGCTGGACTATCTCAGCTGAGGGCGAGGTACCCCTCGGACGCGGGTGCCGGCGCGTCGATGATGACGGAGATTTCCATGCCCGGGTTTTCGGCCCGCATCACCTCCGCCACCTTGGCCACGTCCTTGGCGTACCACCAGTTGGCGCGGGTGCGGCCGTCATGGGTCGATTGCAGCCGCATCGTGCCGGCCTGGCCGGCAAAGGCGAATTCCTGACCGGGGGCGATCGTGAGTTCGACGAAGGTGAGCAACGGGTTTCTCCCGACCTGATACAAACGGGCGTTTCGTATTGACTGGATACGATACCGCCGCTGCACCGTCACCCCGTGGAATCTACCTAGGCGGCGTCCCTGTGTGCGCCTTCTGGCTCAGGCCGGCCCGAAACACGTCGCTGCCGGCCTGGACCAGGCTGTCGAGATCGACGGGGAAGCCCTTCAACTGGCCGTCCAGGACCAAGTGCGCCAGGCCGTGGACATAGGCCCAGGTGTTCAGCGCCTCCACCAGGCCCGGTGCCGGCGCGCCCTCGCGCAACACGCCGTTCAGCAATTGCTGGAACGATTCGCTCGCCGCTTCGGCCAGGCCCTGGTAGGCGGTCTTGTCGATCTCGCTGCCGAACATCAGGAGGTAGACGCCCCGCTTTTCCTGGGCGAAGCGCAGATAGGCCTGGGGCCGGGCATGGAGCGCGCGTCCCGGCGGGGCCGTCGCTTCGGCCTCGGCCAGGCGCCGGGTCATGGCGCGGAAGCCGCGCGCCGCGACCTCGGCCAGGAGGGTCTCGCGGTCGGCGAAATGCCGATAGGGCGCGTTGTGCGAGACGCCGACGCGACGCGCCACCTCGCGCAGCGAGACCGCCTTGGGCCCCCCTTCCTCCAGCAGTGCCTCCGCCGCCTCGATCAGGGCCTCGCGCAGGGCGCCATGATGATAGGGCGCTCGGGTCCTGTGATCGTCCTGATTCGATGTTGACATCGCCTACATTTCTGCCAGTGTGGGCGCCGTCAACATGACGGGCGCTCCCGGGTTTGTCCACTCCATGGTCCCCGGACCATAGGGGACGCCGCCGGGCACCGCGCGTGCAGCATCATCGCAGGACCCGCGCCACGCGGGCCGCACCGGGAGGATCAGCGTCGATGGCCAAGCCGTTCCCCAAGCATCCCTACCTGTCGGGCAATTTCGCGCCGCTGCGCCAGGAATCGGACGCGCCTGACCTGGTGATCCATGGCGAGATGCCGCGCGACCTGGCCGGCAGCCTGTATCGCATAGGGCCCAACCCGCAATTCGCCCCGAAGGGGGATCACCACTGGTTCGTCGGCGACGGCATGGTCCATGCCTTCCACATCGAGGATGGGCGCGTCGACTACCGCAACCGCTGGGTCCGCACCGGCAAGTTCGAGCTTGAGCGTCAGCATGGCCGCGCGCTCTACGACGGCTTCAACCCGATGGGCACGGATCCCGTGGCGCAGGGCACGAAGATGAACGTGGCCAACACCAACGTCCTCTACCACGGCGGACGGCTGCTGGCCCTGGAAGAGGGCAACCTGCCGGTCGAGATGGGGTGGGACAGCCTGGACACGGTCGGCCCCTGGGATTTCGACGGCAAGGTCAGCGGACCCGTGACCGCCCATCCCAAGATCGACGGCGTGACCGGCGAGATGCTGTTCTTCGGCTATCAGGTGGGGGGCTTCTCCTCGCCCGAGATGAGCTTCCACATCGCCGACGCCGCTGGCCGCATCACCCATGCAGAGCGGTTCGAGGCGCCGTTCGCCAGCATGGTGCATGACTTCGTGGTGACGGCAGAGCATGTCATCTTCCCGATCTTCCCCTGCACCGCCTCGATCGAGCGGGCGATGAAGGGTCTGCCGGCCCTGGCCTGGGAGCCGGAGAAGGGGAGCCATATCGGCATCATGCCCCGCCACGGCTCGGTCGCGGACATGCGCTGGTTCACGGGCCCGGCCGCCTATGTCTACCACCCGATGAACGCCTTCACCGAGGGCTCGAAGGTGATGTGCGACATGGTCCGCTATGACCGCGTGCCGCTGTTCCCCAACGCCGACGGCAGCATGACGCGCAGCCCTATCGAAGGGCGCCTGGTCCGCTGGACCTTCGACCTGGCCGGCAACAGCGACACCTATACGGAAGAAGTCCTGAGCGACCTGGCCGGCGAGTTCCCGCGCCTGGACGAGCGCCTGACCGGCCGCGCCTATCGCCACGGGTACATGGCAACCGCCACCAATGGCCGCACGGAAACCGCGGGCAGCTTTGATTCGCTGGCCCATGTCGACCTGAAGACGGGACGGCAGTCGGTCTATCGCCTGCCTGCGGGTGACGTCCCGGGGGAGCCCGTGTTCGTGCCGCGGTCGGCCAGTGCGGCGGAAGGCGACGGCTGGCTGCTGGCCACCGTCTATCGCGGTGCGGAGCATCGCAGCGACCTGCTCGTCCTGGATGCGACCGACGTGGCCGCCGGACCCGTCGCGGTGGCCGAACTGCCCGCGCGCGTGCCTTTCGGCTTTCACGGCAATTGGCGTAGCGCCGTGTGACGCCTATCATGGTGACGGGCGGGTCGTTGGGGTAGTGTTCCACCGTTACCGGAAAGAGGCGAAGTCCATGTTTGCGCGCATGTGTGCAGGTGTCGGGGTTGCGGCGGCGCTGGCCATGGGGCCGGCGGCGGCTTGGGCCAAGACCGCTGCCATCGTCCTTGATGTCCAGGGGCCGACCACGCCAGCCGTGTCGGCCGCCCAGGAACTCCAGGGCGACCAGACGATCGAACTGACCGATCAGACCCGCCTGACCTTCGTCCATCTCGACAGCTGCAAGATGGTGACGGTGGTCGGCGGCACCGTCCGCTTGCAGGAGAAGCGCTACATGATCTCGGGTGGCGAGATCGAGCGCGAGCGCAAGCGCTGCCCGGCCCAGGTCCAGGTCGCGGCAGCCGGCGAATCGAGCGCCGGGGGCGTCGTCTATCGCAACTTCGCCCAGGTGGCGGTGTTCGCCGTGCGCCCGTCGATCATGATCGCCGGCGCCAAGGCGATGAGCATCACCCAGGCCACCGTGAAGCAGGGCAACCAGACGGTCGCGACGCTGCCGGTGTCCGGTGCCCGGATCGCCTGGCCCGCGGCCCAGCCCGCGCTGAATGCCGAGCAGGAATACGAGCTGGTCCTGTCGACGTCCGACGGCAAGACGATCTCGCAGAAGTTCCGTACGGCTGATTCGAACGACAGCGCCGATCCCGCGGGCCTGGTCTACGCCCAATAGTCCAGCACCCGCGCAAGGCTGCGAACGCGCCCCAGGTCCGATGACGCGGCTGGCCCTGCGGGCGACGATCCTGGCCCTGGCGGGCATGGCCCTTGCCGTGCCTGGCCGGGCGGAGGTTCGCCCCGGCGACCCGCTGGGCATGATCCTGGCGGTCGAAGGACCCAGCGAGCCGGCACTGCAGCCGGCGCAGGATCTGGTCGCCGGCCGTATCACGCTGCAACGCACGACGCGGGTGACCCTGGCCCATTTCGCCTCATGCCAGGTGGTCACGCTGGTCGGCGGGGTCATCGACGTCATGCCCGAGCGCTTCGACGCCACGGGCGAGGTCGCCGCGTTCCGCACGCGCTGCCCGGCCGAGGCAGCGCGCCCGGCCGATGCCCGGGCGGAGGGGGCGGGCGGCGTCATGATGGCAGCGCCCCCGGCGGTGCCCAGCGGCATGCTGCTGCGCCGCATCCCCAATCAGGCCGACCAGGTCCTGGGCCTCAACCCCAGCGTCATGGTGACCGGGCCGGGAGCGGACCGGGTGACCGAGGTCAGCCTGGAGACGGACGACGGGCTGGTCGTCCTGCTCGAACTCAACCCCCGCCAATTCGTCTGGCCGCGCGGCTTGCGGCCCCTGGTTCCAGGTGCCAGCGTGATCGTGATCTTCCAGGGGGCCGACGGTCCCCAGTGGCGTATCCGGCAGGTGTTCAAGGTCGACGCCCGCCAGGGTGAACCGACCGCCGTTCTGGTCCGCTGAGGCAGGCGCATGGCCGGGGGGCTGCGGTGACGGTCACGGGAAGTGCGGCGGGGGGCCCGCCCGAGGCGGTGCGCGTCCGCAGTCGCAAGAGCCGCGCGATGCAGGTCCTGCGGCGCTCCTATCGCGAGATCTTCGTGGTGCTGGCCGCGGTGCTGGCCTTTTTCGGCGTCTATCTCTCGGCGAACCGGGGACCTTTTGACGGCATCGCCTATGACCTGACGGCCGCGGCGGTGTCGCACCTGTCGGCGGAGGCGGACCGGACCTATGGCCCCGTTGCCGTGATCGCCATGGACCAGAAGAGCCTGGATGCGCCAGAGCTGAAGGACCAGCCGCGCGTCCTGATGGGCGACGGCTATGCCGACGTCATCGACGCGACGCTGGAAGCCGGGGCCACGGCGATCGGCTTCGACCTGATCTTCAGCTATGTCACCCAGGACTTCAGCAAGTACTTCCTGAAATTCCGCGACACGCTGGACGCGCGGGGCGAGCAGGTCGTCCTGGGCGACACTGCCCGCATCAAGGTCAACCTCTTCTTCCTGGCCTGGCTGCCGGAGGAGGGGTCGGTCGGCAACCTGGAATATGCCCCCGACGACGACGGCGTGTTCCGCCATATCCCCTCCACGCGGGAGGTCATCACCGACCAGGGCCCGGCCTATGAGCCGACGATCTCGTCCGTCCTGCTGTCAAAGGCCGGGCGGACCATGCCGCCGGTCGTGCTGGTCCGGCCGCGCCAGCATCTGGAGGCGATCCCCACCTATTCCATGATTGACGTGATCCGCTGCAGCCAGCGCGATCCTGCCCGGCTGCGGCAGGCGCTGCAGGGGCGCATCGTCCTGGTCGGAACCAACCTGCCGGACGAGGATCGCAAGCGCAGCCCCAGCCGCTTCATGGCCGATCCGCCCGAGGTGCCGGAAGTGGCGGACGATGGGACCTGCCAGCTGCAGCCCCTGGGCGCGTCCAGCCCCGGCTCGCCCACCGTGCCCGGCGTCCACCTGCATGCCGCGGCGATCGAGGCGGTTCTGACCGATCGCGTCACCACGATGGTGTCGCCGCTGTTCGCGGCCGTGGGAGCGGCGGTGCTGGCGGCGCTGATCGCGTTCCTCTCGCTGAAGTTCAACCCGCTGACGGCGACCGCCTCCCTCCTCGCGCTCAGCGGCGGGCTGGCGGCGACGATCCTCCTCCTGCTGGCGCGGGAGGTCTGGCTGGCGCCCGGCGCCACGATGGTCGCCATGATCCTGTCGATCGTCCTGGCCTATGTCAGCCGCTACGTGATCGAGGAACGCCGCCGTCGCCGCATCCAGAACGCCTTTGGCCATTTCGTGCCAGCCGTCCTGGTCAACCAGCTGTCGGAGAGCGAGACGCCGGAGCTGGATGGCGTGATCCGCGACGTGTCGGTGATGTTCGCCGACCTGTCGGGCTTCACCTCCGCCTCGGAATTCATGTCGCCGCCCGAGCTTGTGGCGCTGGGCAACCGCTACCTGGGCATGATCGCGGGCGCCGTCGACCAGACGCATGGCAATGTCGACAAGTTCATCGGTGACGCCGTGATGGCGATGTGGGGCGCGCCCCTGGTCGACAAGGAACATGCGGCCAATGCCGTCGAATGCGCGATTCGGGCGCGCGGCCTTGTCGCCGACGCCCGCCATGCGTCCGAGGCTCGCGGCGAGATCGGCTTCCGCGTCAAGATCGGCATCAATTCGGGCCCGGCCATGGTGGGCCTGGTCGGGGCCGAGAACCGCAAGAACTACACCTGCATCGGCGACACGGTGAACACCGCTGCCCGGCTGGAGGGGCTGCCGGGGGACTATGGCTGCACCATCGTCATCGGTGAGTCGACGCGCCGCGACATCGGCAACCGCTTCCTGGTCTGCGAGCTGGATTCGATCATCGTGAAGGGGCGGCAGACGCCGGTTGCCGTCTATCACGTGCTCGGCCGCTTCGCGATGCTGGGCGCGGGCGCCGAGCGCTATGTCGAGCTCTACCGCGCGGCGCTGAAGGCCTATCGCCGCGGCGAGTTCGCGTTGGCCCAGGCGACCTGGCTGCAGGCCGCGGAATGCCGCTGGGAGGGGACCGAGGTCGAGCCGGCGATCCGCATGGCGGCCCGCGCCGCCGACTACCTGGCCAATCCGCCCGAGGCGGGCTGGGACGGTGTCTATGTCCGCCGCACCAAATGAGTGGCGGCCCTGCGCAGAAGACGCTCCTGGTGGCGCGTTTGTGGCACGAGGGCAATTCCTTCGCCCCCGGCGTCACGGGCCTCGCCGCGTTCCAGCGCCGTGAATGGCAGCGGGGCGGCGCCTGCGTACCGCTGTATGCCGGCACGGCGACCGAGATGGGGGGCGTGGTCGCGTTCCTGGAGGGGCATTCCGCCTGGCGGGCCGAATTCTCCCGCGTCTGCGCCGCCATGCCGGGACCGCCCGTCGACGACGACCTGCTGGCGGCGATCAGCGACGAGATCGTCCGCGACGTCGAGACCATGAAGCCGGACGGCATCTATCTGTCGCTGCATGGCGCGCTGGTCGGCACCGGATGGCTGGCGCCGGAACTGCGGCTGGTCCGACGGGTGCGTGCGGCGGCGCCGGCGACGCCTCTGGCCCTCAGTTTCGACCTGCATGCCAACCTGGATCCCGCGCTGGGTGACCTGGCCCAGGTCATCGTGGGCTATCGGACCTATCCCCATGTCGACATGGCAGAGACCGCGCTGCGCGCGCTGGGCCTGCTCGACGAGGTCTGTTCCGGTGCGCCCCTGGTCAGCCGGATCGTTCCCGTGGGGGCCGTCCTGCCCAGCTTCGCAATGCGCACCGACACCGGTCCGATGGTGGGCATACAGCGCCTGGCCGATGCGATCGCGACCGACCCGGTGCGCGACGTGACGCCCTTTGGCGGCTTTGCCTATGGCGACGTGCCCCAGGCCGGCGCCAGCGTCGCAGCCGTCGCGTCCAGCGCAGCCGCTGCGGTCCGCGCCGCCCGGCAGGTCGCAAGCCGGATGCACGATGCCCGTCAGGACTTCGCCGTGCGGCTGCCCGACGCTGCCGCGGCCCTAGACCGGGCGCTCGCGCTGCCGGGCGCCGTCGCGGTGCTGGAGCCGGCCGACAATCCGCTGTCGGGCGGCGACGGTACGGGGACGCACCTGCTGGCGGCCCTGCTGGCGCGGGCGCCAGTGGGACCCTGCTGGTTCGCGTTCCTGACCGCCCCCGACCTGGTGCGCGCGGCCCAGGCGGTGGGCGTGGGCGGCAGCGTGGCGGGGCAGGTCGGCAGCACCGGCGATCCTTTCGGCGGGCCGGTCCTTGCGATCGCGGGCCAGGTGGTCGCCCTGACCGACGGCCACTACGTCAATACGGGGCCAATGGAATGCGGCCTGGCGGTGGCGGCTGGCCCATCGGCGGTGATCGCGGTCGGCGGCGTGCAGGTGATCGTCACGATGGACGTGGTCGTGGCCAACGATCCCGCGTTCTTTGCCCTGCACGGCATTCCGCTGGGCAGCCCCGGCCTGTTGTGCGTGAAGGCCAAGAACCATTTCCGCGCGGCCTGTGCGCCGCTGCTGTCCGCGATCCTGGAGGCGGACACGCCGGGGCCCGCCGCCGCCGACCTGGGCCGCCTGCCCTTCAGGCATGTGCCGGCCGAGCGCCTGGTGCGCTGAGGGCGACGCCCAGCACGGCGCCAAGCGGCAGCCACAGCACGAACCAGGCAGGCCCCAGCGGCTCGACCATGCGGCCGAAGTCGACGGCGCCATTGACCACTACAAAGGCGACCAGGGCCAGCGCAGGGGGATGCCGGCGCCAGGCGGTCCAGGCCGCGACGCCCAGCAGCGTCCCGAACAGGCCCAGGCCGACCAGCCCGCCATGGAAGGCGACGCCCACGAACAGGCTGTGCGGGCCATAGGCCCCCAGTCCGGCAAAGGCCGCCGGCACCACCACGCGGGTCAGGTCGCCCACGCCATGGCCAGTCCAGGGCCGTTCGGCAATCAGCGCACCATAGGCCTGCCAGATGTCCAGGCGGATGTCGGCCGAGGCACGGAACAGCACCTCCGGCGCCAGCAGCGCAAGTGCTGCGGCACCTGCCAGGGCAAGTGCAGCGGCGCCGGCCAGCATGCGCCACCGGCGCTGCACTGCCAGCAGGACCAGCACGCCGGCCAGCACTGCCAGGACCGGCCCGCGTCCCTGGCCCAGGACCAGGCCGGCGAAGATCGCCGCCAGGCTGGCCCACAGCAGGGGGCGCATCAGGCCCCGCGGCCGGGCCAGCGCCAGTGCGCCGACCAGGATGGCGGCTTGCACCGCGCCGCCGACCGACGGGCTGGTGCCGCCGCCAAGATAGTGCAGCCGCCCCCCCGGCCACAGCAGGGCGGAGGCCAGCGCGACGCCGGCCGCAGCCGGTGCCAGGGCCAGGAACAGCGTCGCCATGCCATCCCGCCGGCGGAGGCCCAGCAGGCCCAGGACCGCCACCAGGCCCAGCGTGCTGGCGCCGTATTCCAGGCGGGGCAGGACGGTCGCGGCACGCACATGCGGTGACCAGGCCAGGCTCAGGCACAGCCAGCCCAGCAGCGCCGCCACCGCCCACAGCAGCGGCTGGCGGGCCAGGATCCGCAACTCCCCCACCTTGAGCGTCGCCAGTGGCAGCAGGATCAGCAGCGTGGCCAGGGTGCGCGGCAGCAGGCTGCGGTCCAGGACCAGCCAGGCGCCCAAGCCAACGCCGATGCAAACCAGGGGGACGATCCCGCCGCGTGCCTCAGCCATCGCGCGCGGCCGCCAGCGCCAGGATCAGGGCGGCTGCCTGCGCCCGCCCGCCATGCAGGTCCACCGCCGCGGCATGGTCCAGCGCGGCCCGGCGCCACGCCGCGCGATCCGCCGCCAGCGCCGTGGCCAGCGCCATGTCCAGGGCGCCCTGGCGGAAGGGTTCCGGCACCACGATGCCGGCGCCGCTGTCGAGCACATGCGCAGCATAGCCACAGGCGGCCGAGCACAGGACGGGCAGGCCGCTGGCCAGCGCCTCGACGATGACGGCCCCGGTGTTCTCCACGCGCGCCGGATGGATCAGCAGGTCCGCCGCCAGCAGCAATGGCCGCACGTCCTGCCCCCCCAGCAGGCGAACGCGCGATGCCACGCCCAGGCGCCTGGCCAGGCGCCGCCAGGTGTCCTGCCGGCTGCTGCCCACCGCGACCAGCACCGCGTCAGGCTGCGTGCGCAGGGCCTGCAGCGCGCGGTCCAGCCCCTTGGTCCGCCACTGCGCCCCGATCAGCAGCACCAGGGGCGTGGCCTCGGCAACGCCCAGGCGGGTGCGCGTGTCATCCCGGATCGCCTGCGCCTCTGCCTCGGACGGGCGGCGCAGGCGGCGGTCGATGCCCGGGCCGAGCAGGTGCAACCGCGCATCCGGCGTGCCCCAGGCGGCCCGGATCGCCAGGCGCTCCCGCTCCGCCAGGATCAGCGTGTGGGTGTGGCTGCCGGGGCCGTGCACCGCTTGTTCCAGGGCCATCATGCGGCGCCACCGGGGCGTCAGCCGGCGCCACAGCGGCGCCGGACGGGCGGCGAAGCAGCGGTCCGCCCCGAACAGGATATCAAGGCCGGGCAGGCGGTCGAAGCCCACGACCAGGTCGGTCTCCGCCAGGTGGCGTTGCGCGGCCTGGGCAAAGGCCAGGGCCCGTCCGTGATTGGTCAGCGCGCGCACTGGCAGAAGGTCCAGCGGCACGCCGTCCGGGGGCGGGCCCAGGCTGCGGGCTGCAACGATGCGGACCGTGTGGCCCGCCGCAATCAGCAGGCGCGCGATGGCCGCCGCGTCCCGCTGCGCGCCGCCGACCGGGGTCCAGGTGACGATCAGGAAGGCGATGCGCATGGGTCCGCCGCCAGGGCCAGCAGGCGCGTCAGCGCGACGTCGGGGTCCAGGGCCGCCATGCAGGGCGCCTCGACCCGGGGATTGCCAGTACGGTTGCAGATCCGATTGCCGCAGGGCGCACAGGGCAGCGGCGTGCGCAGTGCCAGATTGCGACGCCCGATGGGTCCGGTGCGCGCCGGGTCGGTGGGTCCGAACAGGACGACCGTCGGCACCCCCAGCGCAGCCGCCAGGTGCGCCAGGCCGGTATCAGCGGCGATCACGCCCGTTGCGCCGGCCAGCAGGCGTGCCATGCCGGCCAGGTCCAGGCGGGGCAGCACCTCCACCCCGGCAATGCCGTGCGCGATGCGGCGGGCGCGCCGCTCCTCCGCAGCGCTGCCCCAGGGCAGGCGCAGGGCGTAGCCCGCAGCCCCCGCCAATTGCCCCACCTGGCGCCAGCGCGCGATCGGCCATTCCTTTGTCTGCCAGGCCGTGCCGTGCAGGCCCACCAGGTAGGGCGCCAGCGGTTCGACCTCCCGCACCCCCAGGCCGAAGTCGGGTGCCCCGTCGGGCACGGCATGGCCCAGGGCCGCGGCGAACAGGTGGCGCAGGCGGGTCACCGCATGCGCCTGCCGTGGCAACGCATGGCGATACTGGACGGCGAACGGGGCCAGCTTCTCCCGCGCGCCGGCCAGGTCGAAGCCATGCTTCGGCCCCCGCGCCATCCAGGTGATGGCGGCACTCTTGTACAGCCCCTGCGCGTCGATCACGGCGTCGTAGACGGTCGCCGCGATGCGCGCGCGGAACGCCGCCAGGGCGCCGGAGCGCACACCCTTGAGCGGTGTCCGGCGCCAACGGCGATAGGCGACGGGAACGGCCCGCACCGCCCCGCGATGCAGGTCGACCAGCGGCACGAATGCCTCCTCCACGACCCAGTCGATCTCCAGGCCCGGATGGGCGGCCAGCGCGTCCGTCACCGCCGGGAACGTATGCACGATGTCGCCGAGAGACGATGTCTTGACCAGCAGCACCCTCATGCCGCGGCGTCCTCCAGCACCGCGCTGGGCTCCAGGTCGCGCAGGCAGCGATGATGCGCCAGCGGACAGTGCCGCTTGAAGCAGGGCTGGCAGGGCAGCGCCAAAGTCCGGACCTCCGCCAGGATGCTCAGCGGCGGTGTCAGGTCCGGCGACGAGGGGCCATAGAGGGCGACGACCGGCACCGCCAGGGCCGCCGCCACGTGCATCAGGCCCGAATCGTTGGTGAAGACGCGCCCTGCCATGGCCAGCAGGGCGGCCGCCTGGGCGATCGTCGTCCGGCCGGTCAAGTCGACAGCCCCGCAGGCCCGGTGGATCGCCTGGCCGGCCTCGGCCTCGGATGCGCCGCCAAGGACCCACACCGGCTCTCCCCGCGCGGCCAGCAGGCGGCCCAGTTCGGCGAAGTGCGCGACCGGCCAGCGCTTGGCCGGGCCATAGTCGCCGCCCGGGCACAGGATGGCAGGGGGCCGCGGCGGCGGCGCGATGGCCAGCGCGTCCAGGGTCTGCGCCGTTGCCGCCGGCGCCACGGAAAGGCGGGGCCAGGGCGCGTCCGGAACGCCGCCCAGGTGCAGGAAGCGGTCGAAGGTGCGGCGCGAGGCGGACGGCCGGGGCCGTTCGGTCAGCAGCATGGCACGCCCCTCGGCCGCGTAACCCGTGCGCCGGGCTATGCGGGCGGCCCAGGGCACCAGCGCCGCCTTGAAGCTGCGGGGCAGGACGATCGCCCAGTCGAAGCGGCCGCGCAGCGCCCGCCCCAGGGCCAGCCGCCGGCGCAGCGCCAGGTCGCCGTGTCCCGCCTCCAGCACCTCGACCCCGTCGACCTGGGGCAGGAGGCGCGCCAGCGGCGCCGTCGCCGGCGGACAGAGCAGATGGACGCTGCGCGCGCGCCCCGCCTGCTTCAGGCCAGCGACCAGGCCCTGGCACATCATCATGTCACCAAGCCAGGCGGGCGCCACGATCAGCACGCGGGCGCTCACCGGCAGGTCCCGCGGCCGCCTGGCACCAGGATGAAGCGCATGCCCACCGGGCGGGCAGGGGCCAGCGCCGTGCCTGAACCGCGCAGCAGGGCCCGCACCGTCACGGGCGGCGGCAGGGTGGCCGGATCCACGCCATGGTCCCGCAGCCGCCCGGCCAGGGCGGCAGGCATGGCATCATCCTCCAGCCCGTGCCACGCGGCCAGGCATGCCCCAGGCGTGCCTGACGGCGCCGAAAGGCCTGGCAGGGCAGGGGTCTCCACCCGGGCCAGGGGATAGGCCATGCGCAGGTTCCCCGCGACATAGGCATCGCCCCCCAGGATCAGGCCGCGCCCGGTGAAGCCGGCCTGTGCCGG
The DNA here is from genome assembly GCF_051903925.1 of Zavarzinia sp. CC-PAN008. GTDB lineage: Bacteria > Pseudomonadota > Alphaproteobacteria > Zavarziniales > Zavarziniaceae. The sequence continues at coordinate 256,090 of NZ_CP173678.1, read as the reverse complement.
GCCCGCGGTGAACGCGGCATAGGGCATCTGCATGCGGCACGCCTTGCACACCAGGATGCCGATGTCGGGCTGCAGCACCCTGGCAACCACGGCGGCCAGCGCCGCCAGCCCCAGCACCAGGGCAAGGGCGCGCACCTGGCGGAGTTGCCAGCCCGTCCGCTCCAACCGCCAGAACAGCCACAGGCACCAGGGCAGCAGCGCCGGGTACAGGCGAAACGTCAGGGCATCGCCCTGGCCGACCAGGACGACCCAGGGCGCCGCCAGGGCCAGCGTTGCCGCCGGCGCCAGGAGCAGCGTGCGACCGCCACGCTCGGGCCGGGGGTCGCCCCGCAGCGCCGTCCCGCGCCAGGCCTGGGGCAGCAGGGCGGCGGCCAGCGGCCACAGGGGAAATGCCCCCAGGACCGGCACCAAGAGCAGCGCGCCCAGCGCCGCTGGCCAGTCGCCGGGCGGCGCCAGGCCGGGCCAGGGTGCGGCCCCTGCCAGCCGCACAGCCCCCGCGCCCGCCGCGGCCGCCGCGATCAGCAGCACCCGCCGGTCGCGCAGCAGGGTCCGGCCCTCTGCCCCCCAGGCCAGCGCCAGGGCCAGGCCCGCCGCCGCAAAGGCGAACCAGTCCTGCGCCAGGACGCCCAGCCCGACGACCAGCGCCAGGCCCCCGAAGCCCGGCCAGTCCCGTCGCTCCAGCAGGCGCAGGACCAGCCACAGCATCGCGGCGACCAGGCTGGCGGCCAGGACGCCGGTCGCGTCCGCCTCGTGCAGGCGCCAGCCGATGGGATAGAGCAGCACGGGCGACCAGGCCGCGGCCACCTGCAGCCGCGGGTCGACGACGAGGTGCCGCGCCGCCAGGTACAGGAAAAGGTGCAGCAGCGCCACCAGCCCATAGCGCAGCAGGCCAAGCGCAAGCAGACCGGGACCGAACGCCTGGACCAGCGGGTACAGAAGCCACGGATAGAGCGGGGCCTGACCAGCGCCATAGTCCAGGCGCAGCGCCTGGCTGAGCACGATCTGCTCCACGTCGTCGGACCCGGCATTGGCCGTCAGGACGAGCCGCAAGGCGACGTGCACCGCCAGGAACAGAAGCACCAGTCCGGCCATTGCGCCCGGGCCCCAGCGGGTATCGGCCGGCAGGCCTGGAAGTGCCGGTGGAAAGGCCTGCCGCGCGGCCTGCGTCACGCCCTGCCCCGGGCGGGATGCCGGCTGTCACAGGTCAAGGAATCGTGCTCAAGCGGGGCTTGTTTGCGGCCTCGGCCTCTGCCTAAATCAACGGCAGAGGCGTGATGGGTTGGCGCCCGGCCGAGACGGCGTGAACGTGCGCCCGCGGGTGGTTGTCGTCGACTATGCACGTCGAGGGGGGCGATGTCGTTCAAGGTCAAGTTCTGGGGCGTTCGGGGAAGCATTGCATGCCCCGGCTCGCGGCACATCGCGTTTGGCGGCAACACCTCCTGCGTGGAAGTGTCCATGGGCGGCCGACGGGTCATCCTGGATGCAGGCACCGGCATCCGGAACCTGGGGCATTGGTTCCTGAAGCGGACGCTGAACCATGCGCACATCCTGTTCTCCCATACCCACTGGGACCACATTAACGGCTTTCCGTTCTTTGCCCCGGCCTTCGATTCGAACCGCTCGTTCACCATCATGGCGGGCCACCTCGCGGGCAAGGGGGGGATCCACAACGTCCTGTCGGGCCAGATGGCCCATCCGACCTTCCCCGTGCCGATCGAGATCATGAACGCGCGGCTGGAGTTCGAGGATTTCAACGCCGGCGATACGTTCTCGCTGGGTGGCGGGATCAAGGTGCGGACCTGCGTCCTGAACCACCCCGACAGTGCGACCGCCTATCGCCTAGAATACCAGGGCCGTTCGCTCTGCTATGTCACCGATACCGAGCACGTGATCGGCAAGCCGGACGAGAACGTCCTGGCCCTGATCGAGGGGGCTGACCTCGTCATCTACGACTCGACCTACACCGACAAGGAATTCCCGTCGAAGATCGGCTGGGGCCATTCGACCTGGGAAGAAGGCGTGCGCCTGTGCCGCCAGGCCAATGCCAAGCGGCTGATGATCTTCCACCATGATCCCGATCATGAGGACCTGATCATGGAGCGGATCGAGAGCGATGCCCGCTATGCCTGGGACAATGCGATCGTCGCCCGGGAGAACAGCCGCTACGCCCTGCTCTGACGTCGCGATAGTGCGCGGCTGACGCGTCGTCTTTGGCGCGGGCGCCCCATCCCGTTCGGAACCCCTTCCGCCTGATCCCGTTGGACCCGGCAGATGGACCAGATACGGGAGATGCGCCATGAACCGCGCCGACACCTATGCGACGCCCCCCAACCCCACGACGCCGCAGGCCGCCGTCATGCACGGTGCCCTTCCCCATACCCATGAGGATCCGGCAAAGCTCAATCCGACCGAGGCCCGGCAGGGCGTGAAGGTTGGCGCGATGCGCTATGTGCTAGGGATCTCGGTCGCCATGGCCGTCCTGGTCCTGGCGGCGATCTTCTTCATCGGCCCCTGACCGGGACCGCTTCCCGCCGGACTGGGCAGGGGCAACGCGCCACTGTCCGGCTGAAGGAGAACTGGGGCGAGTGACCGGGATCGAACCGGCGACCTCCAAAGCCACAATCTGGCGCTCTAACCAACTGAGCTACACCCGCCACAGGCGGCGTTGTCTAATCCCGCAGGCGTCCGCGCGTCAAGGCCGCTGGTGCGGATCCCTGAAAATGGTTGGTGCCGGGGCCGGTCGCTGGCGGCCGGACCGTGACCGGAGCGGAGGCGATGCGCGGCACATTCGGATCCTTGCTCGTGGCGCTGGCGCTGGCTGCCAGTCCTGTCCTGGCCGATCCCTGGGGCGGTGGGGCGCCGGCTGAGGCCCGCCGCGCGGCGGAGCAGCAGCGTCAGTCAGCGGACCTGGACCGCCAGCACGACGAGGCGCTGCGCCGGCGCGACGAGGTTCAGCGTCAGGTCGCGGACGAGGGTCGCCGCATCGCCGAGGAATTCGACCGCCGCCGCGCCGAACTGGAACGCCGGCCAGACCTGGGCGTCGTGCACCGCCGTGCGGCCCTGGACGAGCTGGGCGCGGAGCGCTATCGCCGCTTCGACCAGCTGGAGCGCCGCCTGGACGAAGCAGACCGCGTCCTGGATGAACGGATCCGCGCCCTGGAGCGCGAACAGGCCCGCCTCCGTCAACCGTGACCGCGGCCCCCTAGGGGGTGAATTGCCTGCCCGGATGGAATTGTTGCGCTGCAGCGGGGTTGGGGCAGGGAGCCGCCAACCGAGGGAGGTGCAGCGCGTTGATACCCGCAAGTGTGATCAGTCTTGTCATCCTGGGCGCGACGGTGGTCGTCGCCCTGGCCATCCACCAGGCCGTGCTGGGCGCCATGACCCGGCTGGTGCGCGACCGCGACCTGCTGTGGCGATCGCTGGTGCAGCGTCTGTCGGGTCCGGTGCGGCTGGCCCTGATCATGGGCGGGGTCAGCTTCGGCGCCACCATCGCGCCCCTCAGCCCGGTGCAGGCCGGGGCGTTGCGCCATGTGATGCTTGTCTGTTTCATCGGCCTGGTGGGCTGGGCCGCGATCAGTGCCCTGCATATCTGGACCACGCTCTACATGCGGCGGTTCAAGCTGGACACCGAGGACAACCTGCTTGCGCGCAAGCACGTCACCCAGACGCGGATCCTGCGGCGGGTGATGGACATCGTCATCGTCGTGATCACGGTCGCCATCGCCCTGATGACGTTCGAGGCGGTGCGGGAGGTGGGCGTCACGCTGCTGGCCGCGGGCGGTGCCGCCGGCATCGTCGTGGGCCTGGCGCTGCAGCCGCTGCTGAAGAACCTGATCGCAGGGATCCAGCTGGCCATCACCCAGCCGATCCGGATCGACGACGCCCTGCTGATCGAGGGCGAATGGGGCCGGGTTGAGGAGATCACCTCGACCTATGTCGTGATCCGCTGCTGGGACTGGCGCCGCCTGATCGTGCCGCTGGCCCGCTTCATCGAGGAGCCTTTCCAGAACTGGACGCGCGAGAATGCCAGCCTGATCGGCACGGTGATGATCTATGTCGACTATTCGGCGCCGGTATCGGTGCTGCGGGCCAAGCTCGAGGAACTGGCCAAGGCCTCGCCCCTGTGGGACGGCCAGGTCGTCAACCTGGCCGTGACCGACTTCCGCGAGACGACGATGGAGATCCGCATGCTGGTCAGCGCGGCGAACGCGGGCAGTGCCTTCGACCTGCGCTGCGAGATGCGGGAGAGGATGATCGCCTTCCTGCAGCAGGCCTATCCCCAGTCGCTGCCACGCCGCCGCCTGGAGGCGGAGGCCAACGTGCAGCAGGCCGCCGCCGCCTGAGGCCGGCCCGACCTTCGATACCGGCAGGGGCGTCCTGCGCCCCGCCCCCCTTGCACATTCGGTCGGCATTGGTCAGGTTCCCCAGGATGATCGCGCGAATGCCGGGTCCCGTCATGACCCGCCATGGCATCGCGCCCCTGGTTGCAGGACTTTGGTGGATACGCTTTCCCATGCCGTGGCGACGCGGCGGACCTTTGCCATCATCAGCCATCCGGACGCGGGCAAGACCACGCTGACCGAGAAACTGCTGCTGTTCGGCGGTGCGGTGCAGCTGGCCGGTGCGGTCAAGGCGCGCGGCGACCAGCGCCGCGCCCGCTCCGACTGGCTGAAGGTCGAGCAGGAGCGCGGCATCTCGGTCACCGCGTCGGTCATGACGTTCGAACATGACGGCTGCACCTTCAACCTGCTGGACACGCCGGGCCACGAGGATTTCAGCGAGGACACCTATCGCACCCTGACCGCGGTCGACAGCGCGGTGATGGTGATCGACGCCGCCAAGGGCATCGAGGCACGAACGCGCAAGCTGTTCGAGGTCTGCCGCATGCGCGACGTGCCGATCATCACCTTCATCAACAAGATGGACCGCGAGGCGCGCGAGCCCTTCGACCTGCTGGACGAGATCGAGAAGACGCTGGCACTGGATGCCTCGCCCGCCACGTGGCCCATCGGCTCGGGCCGCGACTTCCATGGCTGCTACGACCTCTACCAGGACCGGCTGATCCTGATCGACCGCAATGGCGACCGCCGGCCGACGACCGAGGCGGTGGCGGGCCTGGGTGACCCGCGGATCGATGCCCGTGTGCCGGAGGCGCTGGTCGCCAAGATGCGGGAGGAGGTCGAGCTGGCGCAGGGGTTGTCGCCGGCCTTCGACCTGAAGTCCTACCGCGAAGGGCACCTGACGCCCGTGTTCTTCGGTTCTGCCTTGCGCAATTTCGGGGTGCAGGAACTGCTGGAGGGGCTGGCGCGCCTCGCCCCCAGCCCACGGCCGCAGCCGGCCGAGCCGCGCAGCGTGGAGCCGTCCGAGAACAAGGTCTCGGGCTTCGTGTTCAAGATCCAGGCCAACATGGATCCCAACCACCGCGACCGCGTCGCCTTCGTCCGCCTGTGCTCCGGCCATTTCAAGCGCGGCATGAAGCTGCGCCACATCCGGACCGAGCGGCAGATCGCGATCAATGCCCCCGTCCTGTTCATGGCGGGCGACCGCGACGTGGCGGACGAGGCTTATGCCGGGGACATCATCGGCATCCCCAACCATGGCCTGCTGCGCATCGGCGACAGCCTGACCGAGGGCGAGCAGATCCGCTTCCTGGGCGTGCCCAGCTTCGCGCCCGAACTGCTGCGCCGGGTCAAGCTGGACGATCCGATGAAGGTGAAGCACCTGCGCCGCGCCCTGGAGCAGCTGGCGGAGGAGGGGGCGTCGCAGGTCTTCCGTCGGCGCCTGGGCGGCGACTGGGTGGTGGGTGCGGTGGGACCGCTGCAGTTCGACGTCCTGCGCTCGCGCCTGGGGGCCGAATACGGCCTGCCGATCGAGTTCGAGGGGGCCCCCTTCGAACTGGCACGCTGGGTCGATTCGGACGACAAGGCGGCACTCGACCGCTTCGTCGCCGCCAATGCGCCGAACATCGCCGAGGATCATGACGGCGCCCTGGTCTACCTGGCGCGCAACCAGTGGTACCTGCAGCGCGCGCGCGACGACTGGCCGATGGTCCGCTTCCTCGAAACGCGCGAGCAGCACGCGCTCCAGGCCGCCGGTGGCTGAGGCACGCGGCCATGCCTGAGGCGGCGCGCGTGGTCGATCCCGCGGCGCGACGGCGGACGGCACCGCCCGGCGTGCGCTTCGACTGGTTCGACGGGGCCGACGGGGCGCGGCTGCGCTATGCCCTGTGGCCGGTCCCTGCGGGGGCCACGCGCACTGTCGTGCTGGTCCACGGCCGCAACGAGTACATCGAGAAGCATTTCGAGACGGTGGCCGACCTGCTGGATGCGGGTTTTGCCGTCGCCAGCTTCGACTGGCGCGGCCAGGGCCTGAGCGAGCGGCCGCTGGCCGACCGCCTGCTAGGGCACATCACCGATTTCCGCCTGCACGTGGCCGACCTGGTCGGCTTCATCAAGCGGGTGCTGCCGGCCGACATGCCCCGGCCCGTCATGCTGCTGGGCCATTCGATGGGCGGGCATGTCTCGCTGCGGACGCTGGTGGAGCATCCGGGCATTGCCTCGCGTGCGGCGCTGTCCGCGCCCATGCTGGCCGCCCGCTTCGCGCCGGGCGAACTGCTGCAGCCGGTGATGCGCGCCGTGGCCCGTGGCATGGCCCTGCTGGCGCCGGAAACGCGGGCACCTGGGGGGCGTTTTGACGAGTTCAAGTTCGCCGGCAACAACCTGACGACCGATCCCGAGCGCTTTGCCGACCACGAGTTCTTCGTCCGGGCCGAGCCCAGGCTGGCGCTGGGCTGGCCCACCTGGGGCTGGCTGGCGGCGGCCAGCCGCTCGACATCGTGGCTGCTGCGGACCGAGACGCTGGTGCGGGTCAAGGTCCCGGTGCTGATCCTGTCCTCGACCGACGAGCGGGTGGTGATGGCCAGCGCGCACGAGCGCGCCGCGCGTCGCCTGCCCCTGGGCCGCATCATCCGCTTCCGCGGCGCCAGGCACGAGTTGCTGAAGGAACGCGACGAGGTCCGCGACAAGGTCATCGCCGCCGCCCTCGCCTTCTTCCGCGAGGACCTGAAGGCGTAGGGGGCGCCGCCACGAACCCTCCCCCGTGCGAAGCATAGGGGAGGGAGTGCATTCAGCCCGCGGCGACGCGCCGTGCGGCGTCGACCATGGCGGGGACGGCGCAGGCCTCGACATATTCGCGGGCCAGGCGGCGCACCAGTTCGGCCGTGGTCGGAATGTCGTGGATCAGGTCGATGCCCTGGCCGGCACTCCACAACGTCTTCCACGGCTGGGCGCTGTCGGGCAGGTGGTCGTGGCGCATGCCGCGGCCCAGCGGCTCCGGCAGGTTGTCGGGGTCGAGGCCCGCGCGCCTGATCGATTCGACCATCCAGTTGGCGGGCACGCCCGCAACCTTGCCCGTATAGATCAGGTCGGACGAGGTCTGGCTGACCAGCAGGTCCTTGTATTCCTGGGGCGCGTCCGATTCCGTCGTGGCGATGAAGCGCGTGCCCAGATAGGCGAGATCGGCGCCAAGCACCTCGGCCGCGCGGATCGTGGCGCCATCGGACACGGCCCCGGCCAGCACGATGGTGCCGTCGTACATCGCGCGTACGTTCCGGATCAGGGCCAAGTGGCTGATCGTGCCCGAATGGCCGCCCCCGCCCGCGCCAATGCAGTTCAGCCCGTCGGCGCCGGCAGCGATCGCCTTCTCGGCAAAGCGCAGGCTGGTGATGTCGTGGAAGACCTTCAGCCCATGCTCATGCGCGCGGGCGATCAGGTTGGTGGGGTCGCCGCCCACGCTGATGATGACCTTGACCCCCGTCTGCCGGCACAGCGCGAAATGGGTGTTGAGCTCGTCATCCGGCACCCGGGTCGCCAGGTTCACGGCGATCGGGGCCGTGGGCTGGCCGGTTGCGTCGCGGTGCGCCGACAGGGCGTCGTTGATCGTGTGCAGCCAGCCGGAAAATTCCTCGAAGCTGCGCGCGTTCTGGCGGGGCAGGCCGCCGATCACGCCGGCCTTGCACGCTTCCCGTACCAGGTCGGGACCGCTGACCAGGAACATGGGGGCACAGATCGCGGGGATGCTGAGCGCGCTGCGGATGTCGGGATCAAGCGCCATTGTTCCTCCTACGGCCCCTTGGCCAGGGCCTTCATTTCGATGATGCCGCGATTTGCCAGCGCGTCGGCGCGCTCGTTCCCCGGATGGCCGGCATGGCCCTTGACCCAGATCCACTCCACGCGGTGCGGTTGGGTCGCGGCGTCCAGCCGCTGCCACAGGTCGGCGTTCTTGACCGGCTTCTTGTCGGCGGTGCGCCAGCCGTTCTTCTTCCAGTTGCGCATCCAGGACTGGATGCCGTCCATCACGTAGCGGCTGTCGGTATGCAGCTTGACCGGCGACGGCCGCTTCAGCGACTCCAGCCCGGTGATGGCGGCCAGCAGTTCCATGCGGTTGTTGGTGGTGACGGGCTCGCCCCCGCACAATTCCCGCTCGATCCCCTTCCAGCGCAGCAGCACGCCCCAGCCGCCGGGGCCGGGATTGCCCTTGCAGGCGCCATCCGTGAACATCTCGACGACCGGCTCGATCTCCTCGGCCACCATCTCCTTAGCCAAGCAGCAGCGCTCCCAGATCGGGGGCGGCCCGCCAGAAGCGCAGCTTGGCGGCGTATTCCAGCGGGTCCTTGGGCCGCACCAGGGCGTTCGGCACCTGGTTCAGCCAGTCATAGAGCCGCGTCAGCAGGAAGCGCAGCGCCGCCCCCTGGACCAGCAGGGGCAGGGCGGCACGCTCGCGCTCCGCGAGCGGCCGCACGGCGTCATAGGCGGCGACCATGGCCCGCGCGCGTTCCACCTCGAAATCGCGATCCCCGGCAAAGGCCCAGGCATTGAGGCCGACGGCCAGGTCATAGGCCAGCGCGTCATTGCACGCGAAGTAGAAGTCGATGATGCCGGTCAGCCGGTCGCCCAGGAAGAAGGCATTATCGGGGAACAGGTCGGCATGGATGACGCCCACCGGCAAGTCGGCCGGCCATGCCGCCGTCAGCTCGGCCAGGCTCTCCGCGATCAGGCGCGCCAGCCCAGGCTCCACCTCGTCGGCCCGGGGCAGGCACTTCGGCGCCAGATCGTGCCAGCCGGCGACGCTCAACGCATTGGGCCTGGCGATCGTGAAATCGGCCGCCTTCAGGTGCAGCTCGGCCATGCCGGCACCCAGCGCCGCCGCCTGCGCAGCCGTGGGCGTACGCGGCCACATGCCTTCCAGGAATGTGGCGATCGCGGCGGGCCTGCCTGCCAGTTCGCGCAGGGCGCGCCCGTCGCGCCCATGCACCGGCTGCGGGCAGGCCAGGCCGCGTGCGGCCAGGTGATCCATCAGCCCCAGGAAGAAGGGCAGGTCGGCCTTGGCCACGCGCTTCTCATAGAGGGTCAGGATGTAGCGGCCGCGCGTCGTCTCCAGCAGGAAGTTCGAGTTCTCGACCCCCTCGGCGATGCCCTTGAAGCTGACGGCCGTGCCGATGTCGTAGTCGCTCAGGAAACGGGACAGGTCCTCGTCCCCCACCTCGGTATAGACCGCCATGACCCTGCCAGATTGCGTAACGCGGCGCAGTCTGCCCCAAGCGCCACCGCCACGTCACCCGAAAGGTCGTGCGGCCCTTGCGTCAGCGGTCGCGGGGTTCCTGCTGCCAGGTGCGGCGCGGCGGGGTGACGTCGCGCATGGTGTCGAAGCGATCCTGGAACTGCCGCCCGTACGAGCTTTCCAGCATCTTGGTCGCCATCTTCCAGCTGATCGCGATGACCCCGCTGCCGACCATCCAGACGACGAAGACGGTGAAGAAGCCGACGCCGGTCAGGAAACCCAGGATGTCGGAAACGCCCCCCGACGGATCGGCACTGGGCGTCAGCAGGTTGCCGGCGAAGCCGACCAGCGCATAGGCAGCGACGCAGAACAGGGTCCACAGCGCAAAGGCGGCAAAGGCGGTCAGGCCTGCTGTGCGGTGGAACGGGTTCATCGTGCGCGCGACCTTTCTCTGACGGGGACATGTCCCGTGCCGCAGAAGGTGGGGCGCCGTGCGCGCTTGCGCAACCGGGTGCGCGGACAAGGCAGGTCCGGTGCCGATCCGATCCTGCTATGATGGGGCCATTGCAGGATCTGGTGCGAGTACGGCGGGTGGCGAGCGAACTGGCGCGGGAGGCGGGCCCCACCCTGGGGGCCAAGCTCGTCATGATGAACTGGGGGCTTGTCCTCCTGGTCAGCATGATCGCCGGGATCGGCGGCATGATGCTGTATTCAAGCGCCGGCGGGGCCTGGGACCCGTGGGCCGGGCGCCAGATGATGCGCTTTGGCGTGGGCCTGGTGGTGATGTTCACGGTCGCCATGATCGACATCCGCCTGCTGGCCCGCTTCGCCTACTGGATCTATGGCATCACCATGGTGATGCTGGTGGGCGTGGAGCTGATGGGCTTCATCGGCATGGGCGCCCAGCGCTGGATCGACCTGGGGGTCTTCCAGCTGCAGCCGTCAGAGATCATGAAGCTGGCGCTGGTCCTGGCGCTGGCCCGCTACTTCCACGGCCTGACGGCGGAGCAGGTGGGCCGCATGGGCAGCCTGGTGGCGCCCCTGCTCCTGGTCATGCTCCCGGTCGCCCTGGTCCTGCGCCAGCCCAACCTGGGCACGGCCATGCTGCTGCTGCTGGGCGGCGGGGCGATCTTCTTCCTGGCCGGCGTGCGGCTGTGGAAGTTCGCCATCGTGATCGGCGCGGGCCTCGCCTCCCTGCCCATCGGCTGGGAATTCCTGCACGACTACCAGAAGCGGCGGGTGATGACCTTCCTCGACCCCGGCAGCGATCCGCTGGGGGCGGGCTACAACATCCTGCAGTCGATGATCGCCCTCGGCTCCGGCGGCATCTTCGGCAAGGGCTATCTCCAGGGCACGCAAAGCCAGCTGAACTTCCTGCCAGAGGCGCAGACCGATTTCATCCTCCCCCAGCTGGCGGAGGAGTTCGGCATCGTGGGCAGCCTGTTCCTGCTGTCGCTCTATGTCCTGGTCCTGGTCTACTGCTTCGCCATCGGCCTTGGCTGCCGCAACCAGTTCGGGCGCCTTGTGGCGCTGGGCATCGGGACCCAGATCTTTCTCTATGTCTTCATCAACATCTCGATGGTCATGGGCCTCATCCCCGTCGTCGGCATCCCCCTGCCACTGGTCTCCTATGGCGGGTCGGCCATGATGACGATGATGCTGGCCTGCGGCCTGCTGCTCAGCGTCTCGATCCACAGGGAACAACGCCTGCCCCGCCGCATCGACCAGCTCAGCTAGATGAAGGTCACCTTCAAGGGCGCGGACGCCCAGCGTACGTCGGACGTCCTGCTGGCCCTGTGCGAACGCGGCGACGGCAAGCGCATCTCCATGGGCGACATCGTCGACGGGCTGGACGATCGCGGGTTCGGCATCCTGATGCTTCTGCTGGCGCTGCCCTGCACCTTGCCCATCGCGCCGCCCGGCGTCTCGGCCATTGCCGGCCTGCCGCTGGCGCTGGTGGCGCTGCAGCTGGTGTTTGGCGCGCGCCATCCCTGGCTGCCCGGCTTCATCCGGCGGCGCAGCTTCGACCGCGGCGACTTCCGCTCGCTCATCGAGAAGAGCCTGCCGGTGCTCAGCCGGATCGAGCGCCTGCTGCGGCCGCGCCTGCCCTTCATGGTGGGCGACGTGCAGGAGCGCGTCATCGCCGTCCTGATCCTGGTCCTGGCGCTGCTGCTGTCGACGCCCTTCCCGTTCACGAACGTGCCCCTCAGCCTGGCGATCGTGGTTCTGGCGGCAGGGCAGATCGAGCATGACGGCCTGGTCCTGCTGATCGGGATCGTCCTGGGGGTGATCGCGATCGGCCTTCTGATCTGGTCCGCGATCGAGTTCAGCCACCTGGCGGTCGAGTGGTATGCCTCCCTCTCGGGCTGGCTGACCGGCCTGTTCTGATGGCTGGCCGTTCAGGTCCGGTCAGCCCAGGAAGAACAGCTTCTCGCGCTTGAACAGGCGGGTCGCCCAGCGGAAGAGCAGCGCCGCCAGCGCCAGGGTGCACAGGGCCGAGATCGCGATGTGCAGCGGCGCAACCGACTCGCCCGAGATCAGGCGGTTATAAAGCATCATCTGCCCGAACACCGGCACGGCCGCGATCCAGGCCGACGGCGCGATGGGGGCAAAGGCCATGATCATGCCGGGCATGGCCGGCACGACGGGCAGCAGGCCCAGATAGATCTGCGCCTCCTTCATGCTGCGCGTGATGGCGGAGATCGACATCTGCAGGCTGACCGCCAGCGCCATCAGCGGGATCGAGATCGCGAACAGCGCCAGGAACGCCGTCAGCGCGGGAGGTGCCGCAAGGCCGGGCGACCCTGCGGCAACCCAGTGCAGCAGCACGGCAAAGGCCACCACGTTCACCAGGGTCGTCATCGCGGTGAAAGTGAAGGCCGCGGCCGACTTGCCCAGCAGCAGTTCCCAGCGCTCGACCGGGGCCGTCAGCAGCGGCTCCAGCGAGCCGCGCTCGCGTTCGCCCGCGGTCGAATCGATCGCGATGTACACGCCCCCCAGGAAGATCATGAAGATGATCAGCGGGGGCATCATGTTGTAGAAGAACGTCGCGACATTGGCCTTGCGCCCGACCTGCTGCTGCTCGATCGCGATCGGCTTCAGGACGGAGGAATCCAGGCCGCGCGACTCGATCTCGCGCGCGGTGATGGTGGCACCAAAGGCATTGATGGCGCCGATCGCGGCCAGGGTCGTCGTGGTGTTGGCCACGCGCGTGGGATCGACGATCAGGCGCACGGTGAAGCGCTCGCTGGTGCGGGCGTCCGGCGGGATGACGATGACCACGGGCAGGCGACCCTCGCGCACCTCGGCCGCGGGGTCGTCGCCGGGCGGCGCCAGGTCGAAGCCCTGCTCGCGCAGCATCTCGACCAGGGCGGGATTGTTCTCCCCGCCGATCAGACCGGCATCCATGCGCACGCCCGTCTGGCGGTTCAGCGTGTTGCCGGCGACGCTGAGCAGGAAGCTCAGCAGGATCGGCCCCAGAAGGGGATAGATCAGGCCCAGCGCCAGGCTGCGCCGGTCGCGCAGGTTGTCGCGCAGTTCCTTCAGGAAGACGGTCGGGGCCAGGCCCAGCAGGCCCCGCCGCGGACGGGGCGCGGTCACCGCGCTCACAGGGCGGCCGCCCGCGGCAGGCCCAGGCCCAGGCTGGGATTCAGCGCCTGCACGAAGACATCCTCCAGGTCCTCCGCCCCGGTCAGGGCGCGCAGCTCGTCCGGGGTGCCGCTGATCAGGCTGCGGCCATGGCTGATGATGATCAGGCGGTCGCACAGGGCCTGCACCTCCGCCATGATGTGGCTGGACAGCAGGATGCAGTGGCCGGCATCGCGCATCTCGCGGATCAGCTGCCGCACGGCCCGGCTGGACACGACGTCCAGGCCGTTGGTCGGCTCGTCCAGGATGATGTTGTGCGGCGCATGGACCAGGGCGCGGCCCAGGGCCACCTTCAGCTCCTGCCCGCGGGAGAAGCCCTTGGCCCGGCGGTCGGCGAACTCGGCCATGCCCAGGCGCTGCACCAGTTCCTCGATCCGCGCCTCCAGCGCCGGGCCGGACAGGCCGTGCAGGTTGCCGTAGTAGCGGATGTGCTCGCGCGCGGTCAGCCGGGGATACAGGCCGCGCACGTCCGGCAGGACGCCCAGCCGGCGCTGGGCCTCGATCCGCTGCTCCGTCGTGTCCAGGCCGTCGACCTGGGCATGGCCGCGGTCCGGCTTCAACAGGCCATAGATCACGCGGAAGGTCGTCGTCTTGCCTGCCCCGTTGGGCCCGATCAGGCCCGTGATCTCGCCATCGCGGGCCAGGACGCTCAGGCCATCGACGGCCTGGACGCGGCCGAATGCCTTGGCCAGGTCGTGAACTTCGATCATTGGACCTCTTGGAGCGGGGCGGGGAGAAGGAGCTATTGCGGCTTGCGGATCCAATCCTCGTCGCCCAGGCGGGCGCCGCCGACCGTGGCCCACTTGCCGGTCAGGTTCCCATCGGGCTTCAGCAGCAGCATCATCACGCCCAGCTCCTTGCCGTCCGGGCTCTTGAACGCCACGCCCAGCGTGTCGCCCAGCGGGATGCCGGTCCCGGTCACGGTGCCGTCGCCCATGGTCCAGGTGATGTCGAAGACCTCGCCGCTGAACTTGACCGTGACCGTGCCGCCATAGGGTTCACCGGTCGCACCGGGATTGGCGCCCTGGACGGCGAACGTCCCCTCCATCGGATGGGCGGCGAATGCCGGGCCGGCAAAGGTGGCGGCGGCAAGGCCCAGGCTGAGGAGGGTGGCGAAAGCAAGGCGACGCATGTGAGGCATTCCCGAATGAAGGCAACCGGTGGGCGCCACGATCCCACCAGGGGCCCGCGCAATCAATCTCGGGGGACAGTCTGGCGCGACGTCCTTAACGATTTCCTGCGCTGTCGGGTGCCACCCTGGTCGGGCGGGGTTCAGGTTCCGCCGGACGGGCGACTGCGGCCCACCGGCCGTTCGGCCTTCAGCGTCTGCTCCAGGACGCCAAGCTCGGTGTCCAGGTTCAGCACGTCGTTCTCCAGCATGCGGTCGCCATGGTGGCGCATCACTTCCTCCACGTCGGCCAGGGCCGCGGGGATGCGCTTCAGGCTCTCGTGCTCCGGCCCTTGGCTCGCGATGACCAGGGCGTGGTCGACAATCTTGATCACGCTGTCGAGGTAGAAGGTCAGCACCCGGCGGGCGCGGTTCGCGTCGCCCGGATCGCGCTCGACATTGGCGACGATACCCTCGGCCAACGTGATGATGCGTTCGGTCCGGCGGGCAATGTCGGGCTGGCGGATGCGCGGCAGCAGGTCCTCCAGGCGGGCCAGCTTGCGCCGCGCCTCCTGCGTCAGTTCCGCCGCGAAGGATGTGTCGGCAGTCGCTGGCGTCGCCGGCTGCGCTGCCGGCGCCGGGGTTGCGCGCGCCTCGGCGCGTTCGCGCCGGGCCGTGCTGCGGCGGTCGTCGGAGGTTGGGCGGTCCAGCGGCTCCGGCATGTCGCGGAAGGCCTGGCGCGCCTTGCGCATGGCCCAGATCGCGGGGATCCAGCCAAAGAATGGCGTCAGGATCGCGCTGCCCACCAGGAACGCACCGGCCCCCACGATCCAGGGCAGCAGCCGCTTGTGCGGCGCCAGCCAGGCATGGACGCCCATCTCCTCGGTCCAGTGTGGCTTCGACCGGCGCGCGCGGTCGCGGTCATCCGCGGACTGCCAGGTGAAGCGGTCCTCTTCCAGCCAGCGGTCGTCGTCGTCACGGCCAGCGCCCTGCCAGTCGCGGCGGCGGTGCCGGCGGCTGAACACCATCATGTCGAAGGCGCCGCGCGCCGGATGCCAGCGGCCCCGCCCGGGCATGCCAAAGGCCCGGCCCAGGCCCGCCGGCTGCACCCGCCGACCGGCGGCGGCCAGGACCAGCCTCAGCAGCACCTTCAGCATCCAGGCCCGGCCCAGTGGCAGTCGCGGCATCATCCCTCGCTTGGTCCCGCGGCGCGGGCTCTGGTCTTGGCGGCGCGGGCCGTGCCGGCGCCGTGGGTCTTCACATTGCGATTGCCGGGCCCGTTTTCCAGGGCGGGCGTCCTCAGCTGCGCGGGCGGCTCTGCGGACGCTCGGCCTGCAGGGTGCGTTCCAGCAGGCTCAGCTCGGTGTCCAGTTCCATCATGTCGTTCTCCAGCATCCTGTCCGACGCCTGGGCGAAGACCTGCTCCACCTCGCTCAGCATGTGGACGACGCGGGCAACGCTCTCGTGGTCCTGGCCGCCCTGGCTGGTGATCACGATCGAATGGTCCAGGATCTTGATCACCGTATCCAGGTAATAGGTCAGCAGCCGCCGCGTGCGGTTGGCGTCGGCGGGATCCTGTTCCAGGTTGGCGACGACGCGACGCGCATGGTCGCGGATCACCCGCGCGCGGTCGCGGATCTCCTGCCCGCGCACCCGTGCAATCAACTCGTCCATGCGCTGGATCTTGCGCCGGCCCTCGGTGATCAGCTCGGTCGCCAGCGGGACGTGCATGCTGGCGGCATCGCCCGGCTTGATCTCGGCAAAGGGTTCCTTGACGGGGGCCAGCGCCACGCGCGTGCCGACATAGCCCACCACCGCCAGCATCAGGGCGGGCATGAAGCCCAGGCCTGCCAGCAGGTGCAGGCCCAGGAACGCGGCCGCACCCGCCAGCCCGGCCGCCAGGTCGCGGCGACGGCGAAGGAACCTCACGGGCGGGTCCGCAGGATCGAGCGCGGCATCAGCCCTGGATCAGCTTGTTCTTCAACTCGGTCTCGATCCGGATCAGGTCCTGCTCGGCCTGGCGCCTCTTGGAGCGGCCGTCGGCCTGGATGCGCAGGACCTCGTCGATGGTCGAGATCAGGTCCTGGTTCACCTTCTGCAGGGTGGACATGTCCACGATGCCGCGCTCCGCCTCCTTGGTGATCTCGATCGTGCCGGTCTTCAGCAGCTCGGCATTGCGGGCCAGCATCTCGTTCGTGGTGTTGGTCACCTCGCGCTGCAGGGTGAGCGCCCCCTGCTGCCGGAAGAGGGAGATGGCGATCACCATCTGGTTCTTCCAGATCGGGATGGTGTTCAGGATCGAGGACTGGATCTTTTCCACAAGCACGGTATCGCCGTTCTGGATCAGGCGGATCTGCGGCATGGTCTGCAGCGAGACGGTCTTGGACAGGCGCAGGTCCTGCAGCTTCTTCTCGAAGCGGTCCAGCTTCTGCCGCACGTCGTTCAGGCGCTGCGCCGCCAGCTGGCCGTCGCTGCCCTCGGCCGCGCGGGCCGCGGCCTCCATCTCCGGGATGATTCGGTTGGTATAGTCGCGGACCATGTCCTCGCCCGCGATGATGTACAGGTTCAGCTGGCGGAACGTCTCCAGGTTGCGCTCGAACAGCTTGTCGAGCATGACGATGTCGCGCAGCAGCTGGTCCTTGGCGGCATCCAGCTGCAGCGTGATCTTGTCGATCTGCCCGCCTAGGTCCTCGTACTGGGCGATGAACTGACGCACCTCACGCTCGGCGGAGCCGAACAGCCGGCCGAAGAAGCCGGGCTTCTTGCCGATCGATTCGGTGTCCAGGCCCTTCACCTTCAGCATCAGTTCGGTCAGCTTCTGCCCGACCTCGCCCGAATCCTTGGCCTTGACCGTGTGCAGGATGCTGTCCGCGAACTCGGCGATGCCGTTCTGGACCGACGCGCCATATTGCAGGACGGCGGCGCTGTCGTTGAGGTCGACGCTCTTCTTGATCTCCTCGACCTTCTGGCGCTCGTCCGCGGTCAGCGGGGCGGCCGCCACGTCGCGGGCAAGTTCCGTCGCCACCGCCTGGATGTTGGGGGTGGCCGAGGGGACCGGAAGCTGGGCCGCTGTGCTGCTCATGGTCGCAATCCTGTTCTCACACGTGACCCCACCATAGCAAAGCCCGTCGCCGCGTGCCGCCCCTTCGCTAGGATGGCCCCGCGACGGATTCGGGGGGTGGCATGGGGCAGGCTTGGGCGCGGCGGATCGACCTGTTGGTGCTGGTCCTGGCCTGCGCCTTTGCGGCGGCCGTCGCGGTCGACACCCTGGGCCGTGCGGTCACTGCCGTCGCCTACCCGTTCGAGCTGGACTATGCAGAGGGTGCCGTCTGGACCCAGTACCAGGGCTTTCGCGGCGGCACGGCCTATGTCCCGCTCTCCGGCCTGCCCTATGTGGTGTTCAACTATGGCCCCGTCTACTACCTGCTGACCTGGGCGGTCGACCTGATCGTGGGCGACGGGCTGATGGCCGGGCGCCTGGTGTCGGTCCTGTCGACGCTGGGCGCGGTCTGCGCCATCGCTGTGCTGGTGCTGCAGGCCTCCGCCGGGCAGGGGGGGCGGGGGCTGCGCGTGCTGGCGGCGGTGCTGGCGGCGCTTGCCTTCCTGTCGCTCTATCCCGTGGCGCATCGCTTCGTGCACATGCGCGTCGACATGACGGCGGTGATGTTCGGCAGCATCGGGCTGGCACTGCTCCGCCCGGCCTGGGGCCGGCCGGGCCTGCTGGTCCTGCCCTGCCTGTGCTTCCTGGCCGCAGCCTTCACCAAGCAGATCGCCATTGCCGCCAGCCTTGCGGGGTTCACCGCCCTGCTGCTGGTCTTTCCGCGGCGCGCGCTGGTGGCGCTGGCCCTCACCGTCGTGGCCGGCCTTGCCGTGCTGGGCCTGCTGCAGGTGCTGACGGATGGCGGGTTCCTGGTCCATGGCCTGGGCTACAACCTGAACCGCATGCGGCCCTCGCAGCTGGGTTGGCTGTTCATGCCCCCACTGGTGGCGCCGGCCTTTGCCCTGCTGGTGGCGCTGTCCTTGCGCGATCTTCTGCGCGCGGGCGGCCTGGTCGCCCGCGCCCGGGCCGAGCCAGCGGCCTTCATGCGGCTGGTGCTGGCCCTGTACTTCGCGGCCGGCCTGCTCTGCGGCCTGTTCGTGCTGAAGGTCGGCGCCGAGTGGAACTACTTCTTCGACTGGCTGGCGGCGGGGGCGGCGCTGGTCGGGCTGGCCATTGTCGGGCTGGCGGAGCGCCGCGCCAGGGTGCATGGCGGCCGGGCCGACGCGGTGGCGGCGCTGGGCCTGGCTGTTGTCCTGCTGTGGCAGGCCAGCATCGCGCTGCGCTTCCACCGGCCCTGGGCTGACCCTGCGGGCACCGCCACCGACCATGCGCTGCTGGCCCTGGTCCAGGCAACGCCGGGGCCGATCCTGTCCGACGACATGGTGCTGCTGCTGCGCGCCGGGCGGACCGTGCCGTTCGAGCCGGCGATGATCCGCGAACTGACCCATGCCGGGATCGTGCCGGCGGAAGACGTGCTGGCCCTGCCCAGGCGGCGGGCGTTCAGCCTCGTCCTGGTGCGCTCGTCCTCGCCCGACCTGTTCTCGCCCGAATTCCGCGCCGAGCTGGCCGCCCATTATCGCAAGGCGGAGCGGATCGGCACCACGCAGGTCTGGCGCCCCGATCCCTCATGACGGGGGTGGCTCGGGCCGGTAGACGGCCCAGGTGAAGCCGGACAGGCCGGCATGTGGGAACAGCCGGACCAGGACGAAGATCCGGTCGTCGTGCAGGATGCGCGGCTCGGCCGGGCCATTGTCCGCGCGCTCCTCGACGAACCAGTCGGGCCGCGCGTCGTCGCGGGTGAAGCGGCCCGGCGCCTCGTGCTCCAGCTGCATCATCACGCGGAACGGGCGGTCGCTGGCGACGCGGCCGGCGCCCATCAGCGCCGCGGCGGCCGTGGCGTCGCCCCGGCCCAGCGCGATCAGCGCAAGGTCCAGGCGCAGGCTGCCGCCGACAATGGCCAGGACCACCAGCAGGGCGCAGGCCAGGCCCAGCATGCCGCGGCGGGCCAGTCGCTCCGCCACCAGCGCCAGCGCGGCCAGGGCGAAGGCGATGGGCGCCAGGTAGTAGCGCGGCTGCGGATAGGCGATCAGGGGGCTGAGCGCCACGGCCGCCGGCAGGGCCAGCGTCAGCAGCGCCAGCACCGGGCGCAGGCGCGGCGGCGCCAGGAGCACGGCGACGGCCAGCCCCGCCAGCAGGGCGAGGGCCGGCCAGCGCGGCGCCGCGGCCGCGATGCCGACCGCCTGGAGCAGCACGGCGGCCAGCGCCGTCAGCCAGTCGCCCGGCTCCGATCCGCCGACCTTCATCCCGGCCATCGCCGCCAGCAGGCCCAGGCCCACGACCAGGATCGTGGCCGGCACGAACAGGCGCAGCAGGGCCGCCAGGCCCACGCGCCGGCCCAGCGCCCACAAGCCAAGTCCCGCCAGGACAAGAAGGAACGTCAGGTGGCAGAGCGGCCCCAGCACGGTCGCGACGCGGAAGCCGCGCAGCGCAGCCGGCTGCCCCGTGGCCAGCCAGGTGTCCAGCCGCTCGAAGGCGATCAGCGCGCAGACCAGCATGGGGGCATAGCCGCGGGCCTCGCTGCCATACTGGACCAGCGGCGGAGAGACGGCGAAGAGCGCCGCCGCCACCAGGCCGGCCACCCGGCCATAGGGGTGCAGCGCCCGCCATGCCAACGGCACTGCCGCCGTCCCGCACAGCACCGCCGGCAGGCGCTGCACCCAGGCGGCGGCGTCCAGGCCGACCAGGCTCAGCCACAGGACCTGGACCGGGTGCAGGTTGTCATGGGCGACCGCGCCCAGCAGGCGACTGGCCCCCGGCAGGCGCTCCAGCAGGACCAGGGTCCAGACCTCGTCGAACCACAGCGACCCGCGCGCCGCCAGGACGCGCAGCACCAGGGCCGCCATGGTCAGCCCCAGCAGCAGCCACAGGTCGGGGCCTGCCGCGCGCCGGGCCGGTGGGCGAACTCCGACCGGCCGCCGCGTCAGGCTGCTGTCCGCCATCGCCGCGTTCCGCGCTTGGCCGTCAGGCGGCGGCGCGCTTGAAATGGGCAGCCAGGCGCCGGCTGGCCTCGTCCAGCACGGCGTCCTTCTTGCAGAAGCAGAAGCGCGCCAGGTGACGCGGCGGGTCGTCCCCCGCATAGAAGGCGGAGACGGGCACCGCGGCCACCTTTGCCTCGGTCGTGATGTGCCGGCAGAAGGCGACGTCGTCCTGCGTCCAGCCGATCGAGCGCAGGTCGACGCTCAGGAAGTAGGTGCCCTCGACCGGCAGCACGGCCAGGCCCGCAGCCTCCAGCCCGCGGGTCAGGCGGTCGCGCTTCGCCGCCAGCGCGCTGGACAGGCCGGCATAATAGTCCTCGCCCTTGGCCAGTCCCAGGGCCACCGCGTATTGCAGGTTGGGCGGCGTGGTGAAGGTCAGGAACTGGTGGGCCTTGGCCACCTGGTCGATCAGCGCTGCGGGGCCGGAGAGATAGCCGACCTTCCAGCCGGTCAGGGCAAAGGTCTTGCCCGCCGATCCGACGCGCAGGGTGCGCTCGAACAGGGCCGGCACATGGGCGGGGGAGCGATGCACCCGGCCGTCCAGCACCAAGTGCTCATAGACCTCGTCCGACAGGACATAGGCATCCGCCGCGACGACATGGGCGGCCAGCCGCTCCAGCTCGTCCTGCCGCCAGACCTTGCCATTGGGGTTCATCGGGGTGTTGAGGAGCACCAGCTTGGTGCGCGGGGAGAAGGCCGCCGCCAGGGCGGCTTCCGTCGCGGTCCAGTCCGGGGGCGCCAGGCGGACCAGGCGCGGCACGCCGCCCGCCAGCCGCACCATCGGCAGGTAGCAGTCGTACAGCGGCTCGAACAGCACGACCTCGTCCCCTGGCTGGACCAGCGCCAGGATCGCGGCGGCGATCGCCTCCGTGGCGCCGCTGGTCACCAGTACCTCTCCGTCGCCCTGATAGTCCAGGCCGTGGCTGAGCCGGCAGCGTTCTGCCACGGCGCGGCGCAGCTCCACGAGCCCCCGCATCGGCGGATACTGGTTCGGCCCCTCCAGCGTGCGGCGCGCCGCCTCCGCCCGGACATCGTCGGGCCCGTCCTCGTCCGGGAAGCCCTGGCCCAGGTTGATTGCGCCGTGCTCCACGGCCAGGGCCGACATGACGGTGAAGATGGTGGTGCCAAGGTTGGCAATGATCGGATTGGCGGGCTTCATGGGGGCGATCCTGGCGGCGGCGGCCCTGCGGCGCAACGTCCGGGCCCCTCATGTGCGAAACTTGTGCGTTCCGCACAAAAAACAGGCAATGATCCGTTTGAGCGTTCAGCGACCAAGCGCGCTCCCGTTGTCCCGCCCGCCTGTGCCCTGTTGGCACGAGGCGTGCTTAAGGGTGGCAAAGGGCTCGCTGAAGGGGAGCTCGCAGTCATCGTGCCCTGGTCGGACCAAATGAAGAAAATCGAAGCGATCATAAAGCCCTTCAAGCTGGACGAGGTGAAGGAGGCCCTGCAGGAAATCGGTCTCAAGGGCATCACCGTGACCGAGGCCAAGGGCTTCGGCCGGCAGAAGGGGCATACCGAGCTGTATCGCGGTGCGGAATATGTGGTCGACTTCCTGCCCAAGGTGAAGCTGGAGATCGTGGTCGAGGACGAGCTGGTCGAGCGCGCGGTCGAGGCGATCCAGGCCGCTGCGCGGACAGGACGCATCGGCGACGGCAAGATCTTCGTGTCGACCATCGAGGAGGTGATCCGCATCCGGACCGGCGAAACCGGGGTGGATGCCATCTGAGGGCCGCTGGCCAACGGAAGAAGACTAAGGGGTAGTCCGGTCGTGCATGGCGTCCCCGTGATGCCGGAGCGGTCGGGTTGGGATACGAAACTTCAACTGACGGAAAGAGAACATGGCTGACGCTAAGAGCGTGCTCGAGCTCATCAAGGAGAAGGAGGTCAAGTACGTTGACCTTCGCTTCACGGACCCGCGCGGCAAGTGGCAGCATCTGGCCCTCGACCTCAACATGGTGGACGAGGACCTGTTCACCGACGGCACGATGTTCGACGGCTCGTCGATCGCCGGCTGGAAGGCGATCAACGAGTCGGACATGGTCCTGATGCCGGACCCGTCCACCGCCGTCATCGACCCGTTCGCGGTCCAGACCTCGCTCATCATCTATTGCGACGTGCTGGAGACCAGCGGCGAAGGCTACAACCGCGATCCGCGCTCGCTCGCGAAGCGCGCCGAGGCGTACCTGACCCAGACCGGCATCGGCGACACCGCCGTGTTCGGCCCGGAAGCCGAGTTCTTCCTGTTCGACGACGTCAAGATCGACGTCTCCATGAACCGCGTGATGTACGAACTCGACGAGATCGAGGGTCCGTACAACTCGGCCAAGGGCTACGAGCAGGGCAACATGGGCCACCGCCCGGGCATCAAGGGCGGCTACTTCCCCGTCCCCCCGGTCGATAGCGCCTCCGACCTGCGCGCCGAGATGCTCTCGGTGATGAAGGAAATGGGCCTGCCGGTCGAGAAGCACCACCACGAGGTGGCGCCCAGCCAGCACGAACTTGGCATCAAGTTCGACACGCTGCTGAAGACCGCCGACAACATGCAGATCTACAAGTACGTGATCCACAACGTGGCGCACCAGTACGGCAAGTCTGCGACCTTCATGCCGAAGCCGATCAAGGGCGACAACGGCTCGGGCATGCACGTCCACCAGTCGATCTGGAACGGTGGCAAGCCGCTCTTCGCGGGCGACCGCTATGCCGGCCTGTCCGAGACGGCGCTGTTCTACATCGGCGGCATCATCAAGCACGCGAAGGCGCTCAACGCCTTCACGAACCCGCTGACCAACAGCTACAAGCGCCTGATCCCCGGCTTCGAGGCGCCCGTGCTGCTGGCCTATTCGGCCCGCAACCGCTCCGCCTCGTGCCGTATCCCGCACGGCAACAGCCCCAAGGCCAAGCGCGTCGAGGTCCGCTTCCCCGATCCGGGCGCGAACCCCTATCTCGCCTACTCGGCCATGCTGATGGCGGGCCTGGACGGCATCCAGAACAAGATCCATCCGGGCGAGCCGATGGACAAGGACCTGTACCACCTGCCGCCGGAAGAGCTGAAGCAGGTGCCCCAGGTCTGCGGTTCGCTGCGCGAGGCGCTGGAGAGCCTGGACAAGGACCGCGAGTTCCTGAAGAAGGGCGGCGTGTTCGACGACGACCTGATCGACAGCTGGATCGAGCTGAAGATGCAGGAAGTCTATGCCATGGAGCACACCCCGCATCCGATCGAGTTCGCGATGTACTACAGCGTCTGATCCGTCACAGGATCAGAGGGAAGGGGCCCGGCGGCAACGCCGGGCCCTTTTTTTGTCGGTATCGACGGCGACCAGGACAGGCTAGAGCGCGACCCGCGCCGGTGCCCGCGGCACACCGGCAATGTCGACCGGCAGGCGATAGACGCTGCCGGCGCGATCGCCGCCGGACCCGTCCGACCCCGTGACGACATAGAGCGTGCGCAGGTCGTCGCCGCCGAAGCACACGCTGGTCACCATGCGCTGCGGCACCGGGATGGAGCGGACCTCCCGGCCCGCGGGGTCGACCACCGCGACGCGGCCGCCACGCGCCAGCGCCACCCAGACCGTGCCGTCCGTCGCGACCGCCAGGCCGTCCGGCCCTTCCTCGCCAAAGGCGGCCAGGACCTGGCGGGGACCCAGCGTGCCGTCGGGGGCCACGTCATGCGCGTTGACGCGCTGGCGCAGCGTATCGGCGTGGTACAGGCGTCGACCGTCGGGCGACAGGCCGATGCCGTTGGTCAGCATCACGTCGTCGGCCACCTGCCGCGCGCTGCCGTCGAGTTCGATCAGCCACAGGTGGCCGGCGCGCCCGGTCGCATGGTCGCCGAACGGGTCGAGGCCCAGCGAGCCGGCATAGATCCGTCCCGTTGCGTCCGTCGTCAGGTCGTTGAAGCCGGTCCGGCCCGTGGCGGCGTCCTGCTCCAGGAAGATCCGGCCTGTGCTGCTCTCGCCGGGGAAGGGCTTGTGGCCGATATTGCGCCCGCTGATGATGGCGCCCCCCGCCGCATGGGGGGCAATCCCGCCCACCCCCTTGCGATGCGGGATCAGGGCAACCGGCTTGGCCGGATCCTGGAACGACCAGACCCCGCCATGGTGGACGTCGGACGCGATGAAGCCGTGGCCCCGGATCCAGTTGGGTCCCTCGATCAGGCCGAAGCCGGTGGCGATGCGTTCCATTCCTGGATCCTCCCGTTTCTCTTGTCGCGCCATCAGAGCACAAGGAGCGGCTGGAGTTTCGATTCCCGGCACGCCAGGATGCGCAGCGTGACCCAAGTTCCGCCTGACACACCGCGCACGCCTGATCCCAGCCGGCCCCCTGGGCCGCCCACGCCCCTGGTGGCGAAAAAGGGCGGGCCGCCGCTCCTGCCGTCGACACCGCAGCAGCGGCGCCAGGCCTTCCGCCTGCTGTTCCTGTGCCTGTGCTGCATGGGCATGGGGCAGACCATCATCTTCTCGATCCTGCCGCCCCTGGCGCGGGAGATGGGGCTGGCGGAATGGCAGGTCGGCTCGATCTTCCTGGCCTCCTCGATCGTCTGGGTCGTGGTCAGCCCGTGGTGGGGACGGCGCAGCGACCAGTGGGGCAGGCGGCCCGTCATCCTGCTGGGCCTGGTCGGCTTTGCCATCTCGACCGTGCTGTTCGCCCTGGTGATCGAGGCGGCGCTGGCCGGCTGGATCGCGATCGCGCTTGCCTGGCCGCTGATGATCGCCAGCCGCCTGTTCTATGGCGTGCTGGGCTCGGGCTCCATGCCTTCGGCCCAGGCCTATATCGCCGACCGCACGACGCGGGCGGAACGCACGCCCTACCTCGCCGGCCTGGGGGCGGCGTTCGGCCTGGGCGCCACGCTGGGGCCGGGCCTGGCCTCCGCCCTGGTCGTGCTGGGGCTGCTGGCACCGTTCTATGGCCTGGCCGTGCTGGCGCTGGCCAGTGCCGCGGCGATCTGGTTCCTGCTTCCCGAGCGCACGCTGCCCCAGGTGTCGGCCGACCGGCCGCGTCTCAGCGTCTTCGACCCACGCGTGCGCTGGCATCTGGTGGTCGGCCTGCTGATGGGCACGACCATGGCCATCGTGGTCCAGACGGTGGGCTTCCTGTTCATCGACCAGCTCAAGCTCGACGTGCACGAGGCGGCGCAGATGGTGGGCGTCGGCATGATGGCCTCGTCCATGGCGGCGCTGTTCGCGCAGATCGTGATCGCGCAGCGCTTCCGCGTGTCGGCGGGCACGCTGCTGTGGTCGGGCTGCGTCGTCATCATCGTCGCCTTCGTGATCTTCCTGGCCTCGCGCTCCTATGGTCCGCTGGTCATGGCCCTGGTCCTGACCGGCCTTGGCTCCGGCATGGCGAGGCCCGGCAATGTCGCCGCGGCCTCCCTGGCGGTGGAGCCGGAGGAGCAGGGCGGCGTGGCGGGGCTGACCAATGCCACGGGTGCCGCGGGCTTCATCCTGGCGCCGCTGATCGGCCTGCCGCTCTATCGCTTCGATCCGCTCTATCCGTATTGGCTGTGCCTCGTGCTTTCGATCGTCACGCTTGCGATCGTGCTGCGGCACCCGGAAATGCGGCAGGTCGACGTGGAGCCCAGCAGCGACGACGAGCCAGGGGTGCCAGGGGGGTAGTTGGGGCTATAGTGCGGCGCACGGTGCCCTTCTGTTCTCGTGAGTCGCTACGCCCTCGATGACCGACCTGTTCTCTGCCACCCGCGCATCCGAAGACTACAATGCCAGCCACATCCAGGTCCTGGAGGGGCTGGAGCCGGTGCGCAAGCGTCCCGGCATGTATATCGGCGGCACGGACGAGCGCGCGCTGCACCACTTGGCGGCCGAGATCCTGGACAATGCGATGGACGAGGTGGTGGCCGGCCACGCCACCCGCATCGAGATCAATCTGGAGGCCGATGGCCGCCTGACCATCCGGGACAATGGCCGCGGCATCCCGGTCGAGAACCACCCCAAGTTCCCGAACAAGTCGACGGTGGAGGTGATCTTCACGGTGCTCCATGCGGGCGGCAAGTTCGGCGGCGACGCCTACCAGACCTCGGGCGGCCTGCACGGCGTCGGCGCCTCCGTCGTCAATGCGCTGTCGACCGAACTGGTGGTGGAGGTGGCGCGCGAACGCCAGCTCTGGCGCCAGGTCTTTGCCCGCGGGATCCCCCAGGGACCGATCGCGCAGGTGGGGGCCGCCCCCAACCGGCGCGGCACGAGTGTCAGCTTCACCCCCGATCCGGAGATCTTTCCCGCCGGGACGGTGATGAAGCCGTGGCGGCTGTACCGCATGGCGCGGTCAAAGGCCTATCTGTTCCGCGGGGTCGAGATCCGCTGGGCCTGCGCGCCCGAACTGATCCAGGCCGGCGACGAGACCCCGGCCGAGGCGGTCTTTCACTTCCCCGGCGGCCTGGAGGACTTCCTGGCGGCCAGCCTGGCGCAGAGCGAGACGGTGACGGGCCAGCCCTTTGCCGGCGCGGTCGAGGTCGAGGGCGGGCGTGTCGAATGGGCGATCGCCTGGCCGGCGGACGGCGATGCCTTCGTCCATTCCTATTGCAACACCGTGCCGACCCCCGACGGCGGCACGCACGAGGCGGGATTGCGCAGCGCGCTGGCCCGGGCGTTGCGCGGCTATGGCGAACTGGTCGCCAACAAGCGGGCGGCAAGCATCACCGGCGATGACGCGCTGGGCTCCGCCGCGGCGCTCCTCTCGATCTTCATCCGCGAACCGCAGTTCCAGGGCCAGACCAAGGAGAAGCTGTCCAGCGTCGAGGCGACGCGCCTGGTCGACAACGCGGTCAAGGATCGCTTCGACCACTTCCTGACCGACGATCCGCCGCGCGCCAACGCCCTGCTGACCTATGTCATCGAGCGGGCGGAGGAGCGCCTGCGCCGCAAGGCGGACAAGGACGTCAGCCGCAAGAGCGCCACGCGCCGCCTGCGCCTGCCGGGCAAGCTGGCCGACTGCTCGACCGAGGCGGCCGCGGGGACCGAGATCTTCCTGGTCGAGGGCGACTCGGCCGGCGGCAGCGCCAAGCAGGCCCGCGACCGCGCGACCCAGGCGGTCCTGCCGCTGAAGGGCAAGATCATGAACGTGGTCAGCGCCGCCCAGGGAAAGATGGCGCAGAACCAGGAACTGTCCGACCTGATCCAGGCGCTGGGCTGCGGCACCGGCGCGCGCTTCCGCCTTGAGGACCTGCGCTACGAGCGGGTCATCATCATGACCGATGCCGATGTCGACGGGGCGCACATCGCCTCGCTCCTGATGACGTTCTTCTGGCGCGAGACGCCGGGCCTGGTCCGGGCGGGGCGCCTCTACCTGGCGCAGCCGCCGCTCTATCGCCTGACGCACGGCGCCAAGACGGTCTATGCGATGGACGATGCCGATCGCGAACGCCTGCTGAAGTCGCAGTTCAAGGCCAACGCCCACGTCGATGTCGGCCGCTTCAAGGGCCTGGGCGAGATGATGCCGGCACAGCTGCGCGATACGACCATGGCGAAGTCGAAGCGCACCCTGTTGCGGGTGATGGTGGAGGACGGCGACGGCACCGCCGACCTGATCGACCGCCTGATGGGCCGCAAGCCCGAACTGCGCTTCCGCTTCATCCAGGAGCGCG
The DNA here is from genome assembly GCF_051903925.1 of Zavarzinia sp. CC-PAN008. Lineage (GTDB taxonomy): Bacteria > Pseudomonadota > Alphaproteobacteria > Zavarziniales > Zavarziniaceae. The sequence continues at coordinate 228,107 of NZ_CP173678.1, read as the reverse complement.
CCCCCCAGGCCCAGGCCTTGGACGTCTAGGGGCCGTGGCCGGCGATCCCGACATCGTTCGAGTGCTGGCCGCCGTTCGTCTTCTCTCGACTGCCGAAGGAGGGAAGGCGCGGTTTGTTCGCGGAAGCTACCGCCCGAACCACAATTTCTTCGGTCCCGACAACTCGATGATGACGATCGGCGTCATGGATATTGCGACCGAATGGTATCCCGGCGAATGCCGCGAAGTGGTCGTGACCTTCCTCAATTGGCCCGGTCTTGCGGGTCAGATCGTAGCTGGGCGTGAATGGCGGATTCAGGAGGGGCCGAAGCTGGTTGGAATAGGGACTGTTCTTAGAGTTCTGGATTAGTTATTGATCATGATGTGGTGCCTTTGGCGGGATCATAGTTCTGGCCGCGATAGAACACCCTGACGATCCTCACCCGATCACAAAACACACGATACACAATCACTACGCGCCGCTGGACGGGGAAGATGCGCATGTCGCGGCCCAGCTCGGGCGAAGAGGACCGATCTCCGCGAATTCAGCCAGTAGCATGCAGCGGTTTCGGATCTCTTCGATCATTCGTTCCGCTGCTTTGGGTTGTTCGCTGGCAATCCACGACTCGAGCGCGGCGAGGTCCGAGATCGCAGCCCTGGAGTAAACGAGCCGAGTGGTCACGTCGCACTGTATCCAAGCCTTTTTTCGCGATGATCTGCAAGGATCCTGTCTGCTTCCTCGGAGCTGTAGTCCCTTGGATCTGCTTCGGCTTCGATAATTCTCGCGCGGAGGGATTCAAGGGTTCCAAAGGCCGACAGATCGTCTCCGCTCGCCGCATCCTCCATCATGACCAGCGCCGCGCGGACGACGTCCTCCACGCTAGAGTATTGGCCGCTCGCGACCTGTTCCTTCACGAACCGCTCCAGGTCGGGGCCGAGCGATACGGCAATGGTCATCGGTACACCTCACGATCAATCCTGGCCCAGCCTAGCACGGTCGTCGGAATGTGACCGCGGCGCTCTTGCGGGCTTGGCGGGCGATGCGCATCTTCTGGCTATGAGCACGATCCATGCTGTTGCGCGCAGCGCGCGTCTCCTTGGCCTTGTGGGCCTGGCGGTCTTTGGCCTTGTGTCTGGTGCGGCCCTAACGGGGGCCGAGGCGGCGACCCTGACGCATGTGCGGCAGGAGGCGATCTACAGCCCCACGCTGGTCCAGTCGCTGGCCCGTGACGGCATCCTGAAGGCCGAGATCCACGGCAGCCCGGTCGGCGGTGCCGATGCCGGCCAGATCGCGGCGCAGGTGCCCGGTCCAGCCTTCCTGGCGAATGTCCGGGTCGAGCCGCGCGAGGGCCGCAACCGCCTCGTGCTGGTGTTCAACCCGGTGCAGATCACGAATCCCGATTCGCTGTGCAGTGTCGCCTCCAGCGGGGCCATACCGACGACCGGCCCCGGCGGCATGCAGGTGCAGGCGGCTCTGTGCCTGGGCGATACCGCGATCAGTCGCGCCGTGCTGCAGGGGCCTGCGGTTCCCAGTGTGGAGGATCCGGCCTTTCGCCAGAGCATGGGCGAGCTGATCTCCTCCCTCATTCCGCTGCGCAGCCCGCACGATTCCAGCCGCTGCCTGGTGCCCGGCTGCTAGCGGCACCGCGCGATAAGGCGCGCCCCGCGGGCCACACTTGCGGGTCTGTCTGGGCTGCCATACGCTGCTGAAGCGGGTTGAGGCGTTGCGACGCCTTGCTTTCGCGCGCGCAATCGCCATCTTTGCCGGGATCGTTCGCGGGGGTTCGCCCTGCGGACGCGATGAGGCTTTTTCTTGATGCCATTTTCTGACCTCGGCCTCGGCCCAGCTCTTCTCCAGGCCGTTGCCGATGCAGGCTATAGCGAGCCCACCCCGATCCAGGCCAAGGCGATCCCCCAGGTCCTGGCCGGGCGCGACATCCTGGGCGTCGCCCAGACGGGCACGGGCAAGACGGCCAGCTTCACGCTGCCGATGATCGAGATCCTGGCCGCCGGCCGGCCCAAGGCGCGCATGCCGCGCTCGCTGATTCTGGAGCCGACGCGCGAACTGGCGGCCCAGGTGGCCGAAAGCTTCGACAAGTACGGCAAGAACCACAAGCTGACCTGTGCCCTGCTGATCGGCGGCGTGTCTTTCGGCGACCAGGAAAAGAAGCTGGACCGCGGCGTGGACGTGCTGATCGCGACCCCCGGCCGCCTGCTCGACCACATGGAACGCGGCCGCGTCATGCTGAACGGCGTGCAGGTCCTGGTGGTGGACGAGGCCGACCGCATGCTCGACATGGGCTTCATTCCCGATGTCGAGAAGATCTGCAAGATGACGCCGGCCCAGCGCCAGACGCTGTTCTTCTCCGCCACCATGGCGCCGGAGATCAAGCGCCTGACCGACGCCTTCCTGAACCAGCCGGTGGAGGTGACGGTCGCCCGGGCCGCGACCACCGCGTCGACCGTGACGCAGGGGCTGGTCATCGTCGAGGCGCGGGAGAAGCGCCAGGCGCTGCGCAACCTGCTGCGCAATGAGGAAGTGCGCAACGCCATCATCTTCTGCAATCGCAAGCGCGACGTGGACGTCCTGCACAAGAGCCTGACCGCGCACGGCTTCAGCGCCGCCGGCCTGCATGGCGACATGGCCCAGGCGGTCCGCACCGACACGCTGGAGCGCTTCAAGAAGGGCGAGATCACCCTGCTGGTGGCCAGCGACGTCGCGGCGCGCGGCCTGGACGTGACCGACATGAGCCACGTCTTCAACTTCGACGTGCCGATCCATCCGGAGGATTACGTCCACCGCATCGGCCGCACCGGCCGCGCGGGCAAGGAAGGCCGCGCCTTCACCCTGGCCGTGCCGGATGATGCCCGCTATGTCGCGGCGATCGAGAAGATCATCGGCAAGGAGATCCCCAAGGTCGAAGTGCCGGGCATCGAGGCAGCCAACCTGGAGAGCGGGGACGAGGCCCCGCGCCGCGGTCGTGGCCGCAAGGCGGCGCCCAAGGCCGACAAGCCCGCCAAGGGCGAGGCGGATGACGCGCCGGCACGGCCGCGTCGCAGCAGCCGCAGCCGGACCGAGGTCCGCGACGAGGCGCCGCCGCGCATGGCCGAGGAGCGCGCGGTCGAGGAGGCTCCCGAGCGCCCCGCCGAGCGTGCGCCCGCCCGCCATGCGGAGCCGCGTGGCCGCCGGCCCGACGACCGCCGGCGGCGCCGCGACGACGATGACGCGATGGACGATGTGCCGCTGATCGGCTTTGGCGACAATGCCCCGGCGTTCATGCTCCAGCCAATCCGCGCCGCACGGTCCTGACGCACGGGCTGGCGCGGCCGTGAGTCGCGCCACGCTTCTGCCGCTCGCAGTTGTCCTTGTCGGCCTCGGCGGCTGCGCCGACCCGATCGCGAGCATCCAGGCCACGCTGGAGCGGAGTTGTCGCAGCGCAGCCAATTGCACGGTCGCCGCAGGCCCGGCGGCCCCCGGTGCGCCGATCCTGCCCCAGCCCTATGGCCGCGGCACTCTTTCAAACTGAGGTAGGGTCGCGGTCCTGAGGCCGCTGGACCCGATGGTTCAGGCGATCGCGTCCGGCTCCGGCTGGTGCGCCGCCGGCGGGTCGAACCAGCCAAAGGCCAGCAGCCCGAAGGCCAGCCCGAAAATGTGCGCTTCCCAGGCGATGCGGCCATCCGTCATGCCGTCGATGCGGATGCCCAGCGCCGGCAGCAGGGCCAGCGCCAGGAGGACGGCGATGAAGCTGAGCGCCGGTCCCCCGGTCAGCGCCTGGCCCAGCGGGATCGCGGGCAGGTGCGCGCCGTCACGCCGGAAGGCGAAGCGTGCGGCCCCGCCCATGCAGGCCATGACGATGCCCGATGCGCCAACCAACGGCGACAGGTCCAGTGGATGCACCGCCAGGTGCCCCAGGCCCGCAAACACCGCGCTGGCAGCGGCAAATGCCAGGAAGCGACCCGTGCCCAGCCTGCGGGCGACGACCGTGCCGAAGGCCAGGAGCCAGGCGCAGTTGATTCCGGCATGGACCCAGCCACCATGCAGCAGGGCATAGGTCAGCAGCGACACAACGCCATAGGGGGCCTCCTGGCGTACCACGGCCATCAGGTCTGCCGCGTTCCAGCCCTGGTCCGCCGCCACCTGGTCCGCGAGGCCGGGCATGACCAGCAGGGTCGTGCGCGCCGGCTGGAGCGCGAAGTCGCCGAACAGGCGGTTGGCGGCGTCGATGGCCAGCACCTCCCCGATCAGGGCCTGGATGCCCAGGATCGCGACGATCAGGGCGACGATGATGCCGGGGGCGTTGAGCAGCGGCTCACGTCGGGTGGTCATCGCCCTTTCTAGCAAAGGCCGGGAAGGGCTGTCCCCGTGGCGTTGCGACCGGGGACGGACGCGCCTCGGCGTTCAACCGCCCGGCAATGCGCTGCAGGGCGGCGGCATGGCGGTTTGCGATCGTGTTGCGGTGGCAGCCAATCATGGCGCGCAGGCGGCTTGCGCTGATGCCGGACGCCAGTGCCCAGGCGATCCGCCGCTGCGCCGGGTCCAGCCAGGACAGCCACGCGATCACCTTGTCCAGACGGTCGATCGCGGCGGCGCTGGGCGGGCCGGGCCGGGTTCGACCGCTGCGCGAGGCCTGCGCCAGGGCGGGCGCCTGGACAATGTCGGGCCAGGCCGCATGCATGCGCCGCCGCCAGGCGCCGTCAGGGTCCGGCAGGCGGGCGAGCGTGTCGGCCGCCTCGGCCAGCCAATCGGCAACGTCCTGTCCTGTCCACATGGCCCGTCTCCACGAAATGAGACAAAAGAAGAACATTTGCCCATATCGTCGTCAAGTGGTACATTCCGGGTATGTCGAATCGCATCGCCGAAATGCGCCGCGCCGCGGGCCTCAGCCAGCAGGATTTGGCCGATGCCGCCGGCACGGGACGGTCCCAGATCGTGAAGCTGGAGCGCGGCGAACGGCGCCTGACCGTCGACTGGATGGTGCGTCTGGCGGGGCCCCTGCGCTGCGCGCCGCGCGACCTGCTGCCGGATGCGGGGGGTGGGCGCATGGCCGATGTTCCGGCCGGCCCGGCCATTGCCGCAGCGCCGTTGCCGCTGTCGGATGCGTTGCGCGACCTGCCGGTGTGCGGGGCGGCGCGCGGCGGCAGCGACGCGCTGTTCGTCGACCAGGGGCGGCCCTTGGAATGGACCTGGCGGCCGCCGCCGCTGGGGGGCGTGGGCAATGCCTTTGCCGTCTATGCCGTGGGCGATTCGATGGAACCGAAGTTCCGGGCGGGGGACCTTTTGTTCCTGAACCCGAACCTGCCGCCGGTGCGCGACGCCTATGTGGTGGTGGAGTGCACCGACACCGAGGCCTATGTGAAGCAGTTCGTGCGCCATGCCGGTGACGGCATCACGCTGCGCGAATTCCGGCCGGAGGAGCGGGAGTTCACCCTGCCCCTGGCGCGGGTGAAGGCGGTCTACCGCGTCGTGGGCGCCTGGGAAGGGCGCTGAAGTGGGCGGCCCGCATGCCGGCGGGCCTGCCTTGCTGTGGCTGGGGAGGCCTCAGCCGCGGATGTCCTGGTCCATCACCCGGTCTGTATTGAGCAGGACGAGCAGGCCCTGCTCCAGGCGAACCACGCCGTTCGACAGGTGCTTCCAGCGGCCGTCCAGCGTTGGCGGGTTGGGCTCGCGCGTGTCGGGATCGATCTCCACCACCTCGCCCACGCCGTCGACCAGCAGGGTATAGGTCTCGCCCTTGTGGCTGACGGTGACGCCCACGCGCCGCGCATCGGCCGCCGCCGGCGGCGCGCGCAGGACGTGGCGCATGTCGATGGCCGAGACGATCTTGCCGCGCAGGTTGATCAGGCCCGCGACCTCGGGCTGGGCCAGGGGCACGCGCGCGATCTTCTCGGGCACCACGATGTCGTGGACCTCCAGGATGGGCAGGCCCAGCAGGCGGTCGGCGACGGTCATCGTGACGTACTGGCTGTGCTCCGCGCGGGCGCGGTCCTTGCGTTCCTGGATCGCTGTGGCCATGGCCGGTCGGTGTCCTCAAAGCCTGGGGCGGCGGGCCGCCCCGAATCCGCGGGCGCCGACGGATGGCGACGCCAATGCCCCGCACTGTGCGCCAGCGCGCGTTAAGGATGCGTGAACCCGCGTCGCTGCCTTGATCCGCGCCACTTGCACACAGCATGCGCCGCGCTTTTGGGCAGGCAGCCTGGCGCACCCGAACCGGTCCATACCGGTTGGAATAAATCGGTGCGACTGGCGACCAGCGTGCACGAATCCCGTTGTGCGGCCGCAAAAAGCGGCATTAGAGTTTTCCCAACAGGGGGGAGCCCGGGAGCGCCAGCGAGGGAGGTGCACACCGTGTATTGGCTCGTTAAAAATCTAAGTCGCACTTGTCGACCTTGAACGCGGTCCTGACTGCTGGGCGTACTGCCCAAATGCAGCGCGACGTCGCTGAGGCGTTCGTCGTGTTCGAGGGCGTCCAGAAGACCTATGATGGGGAAGTTCTGGTCGTCAAGGACTTGGATCTGACTGTCAGGAAGGGCGAATTTCTGACGCTTCTCGGGCCGTCCGGCTCTGGCAAGACGACGACACTGATGATGCTTGCGGGGTTCGAGACGCCGACCCGCGGCCACATCTACCTGGACAGCCGTCCCATCGACAACCTGCCGCCGCACAAGCGCGACATCGGCATGGTGTTCCAGAACTACGCGCTGTTTCCGCACATGACGGTCAGCGAGAACATCGCCTTCCCCCTTATGGTCCGCAAGCTGCCCAAGGCAGAGATCGCGACCAAGGTCGAGAAGGTGCTGGACCTGGTCCAGCTGCGCGGCTTCGGCAATCGCCGCCCGGCCCAGCTGTCCGGCGGCCAGCAGCAGCGCGTCGCCCTGGCCCGCGCCCTGGTCTTCGAGCCCGCGCTGATCCTGATGGACGAGCCGCTGGGCGCGCTGGACAAGCAGTTGCGCGAGCGGATGCAGATCGAGATCAAGCACATCCACGATCGCCTGGGCGTCACCTTCGTCTATGTCACGCACGACCAGACCGAGGCGCTGACCATGTCGGACCGCATCGCCGTCTTCAACGATGGCGTGATCCAGCAGCTGGCCGGTCCCGACGAGCTGTACGAGGCGCCCGTGAACGCCTTCGTCGCCCAGTTCATCGGCGAGAACAACCGCATGCACGGCCAGGTCGTCGCGATCGAGAACGGCGCCTGCACCGTCCGGGTGGGCGAGGCGACGACGGTGCGGGCAACCGCGGTCAACGTCACCAGCGGCGGTGCCACGACCCTGTCGATCCGCCCGGAGCGGGTGGTGCTGCAGCCGGCCGAGGGGAGCGTGCCCAACATCCTGGAAGGCCGCATCGACGAGGTGATCTATGTCGGCGACCACAGCCGCGTGCGCATGCACGTGCCCGGCTGCACCGAGTTCGACATCAAGGTGCCCAACAGCGCCGGCCGGCCGCGCTATGCGGCGGGCGCCGTCGTCAGAATCGGGTTCAAGGCCGAGGATTGCAGGGCGCTCGACGCGCCCTGAGGTTCCGGCCGTGTTTGGGGGAGAGCCGGCACGACGCCGGCGGTTGAGGGAGCCTGACGAATGAGAATGACACTCCTGTCTGGCGTTCTGGCGCTGACAGCAATCGCGGGCGCGGCGCATGCCGCGGACCTGCGGATCACGTCCTGGGGAGGCGCCTACACCGAGAGCCAGCGGGAGGCGTATTTCAAGCCATACACGGCGGCCACGGGCACCAAGATCATCGAGGACGAGTACAGCGGCGAGATCGCCAAGATCCGCGCCATGGTCGAGTCCGGATCCGTCACCTGGGACGTCGTGGACGTCGACACGCAGACGGCGCGCCAGGCCTGCGACGAGGGCCTGATCCTGCCCAATGACTGGGAAAAGATCGGCGTACCGAAGGAGAAGATGATCGGCTCCGACGCCTTCGAATGCGGCGTCACCACGATCCTCTACTCGACCATCATCGCCTATGACACGACCAAGCTGACGCCTGCTCCGACCAGCGTCGCCGACCTGTTCGACCTGGCCAAGTTCCCGGGCAAGCGCGGCCTGCAGAAGAACCCGTACGGTAACCTGGAGTTCGCGCTGATCGCCGACGGCGTGCCGCTGGACAAGGTCTATGAGACGCTGTCGACGCCGGAAGGCGTGGATCGCGCCTTTGCCAAGCTGGACACCATCAAGGGCAGCGTCGTCTGGTGGGAAGCGGGCGCCCAGCCGCCGCAGCTCCTGGCCGACGGCGAGGTGGTCATGACCACCGCCTGGAACGGCCGCATCCAGACCGCGATCGACAAGGACGGCAAGCCCTTCAAGATCATCTGGGAGGGCCAGCTGCCCGACTATGACCTGTGGGCCATTCCGAAGGGCTCGCCCAACACGGATGCGGCCTGGGCCTTCATCGCCTGGGCCAGCAAGGCCGATGTCATGGCCAACCAGAGCAAGTACATCGCCTATGGCCCGGCCAATGTGGACGCCGCGCCGTTCGTCGACGCGGCGGTCCTGCCCAAGCTGCCCTCCGCGCCCGAGAACCTGAAGGTGGCGCTGTTCACCGACTATGACTACTGGGGCAATAACGGCGAGGAACTGCGTCGCCGCTTCAACACCTGGCTGGCCCAGTAAGGGACGCCAGGTTCGTCACGGGACGCCCGGCTGCGCGCCGGGCGTCCACGCCAAGCCGAAGGATTGGGTGTCATGTCGGTCAGCCGGTGGCGGTCCGGAGCTGTTGTAAGTGTACTGATGGTCGCCCGCGCAACGGTCGCGGCCGCCTGACCGGCGGATCGCAGGCCAAGCCGATGGTCGTGGCCCGGTAATTGCAGGAATGGTTTGTGGAATCCGGGGCGGGCAGGCCCCGGGCGGATCCGGCGGGGCGCACGGCACGCCGTCGGGGCCGGTCTGGTCAAGGACTGCCGGGGGAGAAAAAGCGAGCAGGAGCGGGACAGGAGAAGGAAAGCAGCGGGCAGATGCCCCTGCCGACCCACGACTTCGCAATCGACCGGCCGGGGGGCCGGAACGCAGGGAGAAGCCGATGACGTTCACCTTCACGCGCCGCATGCTGTCGATGTCGGTCCTGGCGGCCCTTGCCGCTGGCGCCCTGGGGACCGGATTCAGCGAGGCGGCCCAGGCCGCCGAGCTGCGAGTCGTATCCTGGGGCGGCGCCTACCAGCTCAGCCAGCGGGAGGCGTTCTTCAAGCCCTATACCGCGATGGGCACCAAGATCATCGAGGACGAATGGAGCGGCGAGATCGCCAAGATCCGCGCCATGGTCGAGGCCGGCTCCGTCACCTGGGACCTGATCGACAGCGACACCTCCGTCGCCCGCCAGGCCTGCGACGAGGGCCTGGTCGTGCCGATCGACTGGTCCAAGATCACGACCGTCACCAAGGAGAAGATGATCGGCGCCGAGTTCTTCGAATGCGCCGTTCCCAACATCACCTATTCGACGATCTTTGCCTATGATTCGACCAAGCTGCCCAATGGACCGACATCCTGGGCGGACTTCTTCGACCTGGCCAAGTTCCCGGGCAAGCGCGGCATGTGGAAGACGCCGCTGGCCAACCTGGAATTCGCCCTGATCGCCGACGGTGTTGCCGTCGACAAGGTCTATGAGGTCCTGTCGACGCCGGAGGGCGTGGACCGCGCCTTCGCCAAGCTGGACACGATCAAGGCAAGCGTCGTGTGGTGGGAGGCAGGCGCCCAGCCGCCGCAGCTGCTGGCCGATGGCGAAGTCATCATGTCCACCGCCTGGAACGGCCGCATCCAGGCCGCGATCGACAAGGAGGGCAAGCCCTTCAAGATCGTCTGGGAGAACCAGCAGCTGGACTTCGACCTGTGGATGATCCCCAAGGGGACGCCCAACGCCGAGGAAGCCTATCGCTTCATCTCGTGGGCCAGCCAGCCGGAGCCGATGGCCGAGCAGACCAAGTGGATCGCCTACGGCCCCGCCAATCCGGACGCGGCAGCGAAGATCGACCCCAAGATCCTGCCCACCATGCCGACCGCGCCCGAGAACATGAAGACCGCCTTCATCGCCGACTACGACTACTGGGGCAACAATGGCGAGGAGCTGCGTCGTCGCTTCAACACCTGGCTGGCGCAATAGGCGGAAGACGAACACTGTTGCAGGGTCCGCCCTTTGACTGACTGAGACGGCCGCCCCCGGCACCTGGCGGGGGTGGCACCAGATGAGGAAAGCTGATGTCTGTCGCAAGCATGGCCATGGGGCCGGGCGACGGTGCCGTACCGCTGAAGCTCCAACTCGCCCGGGCCGAGCGCCGGCGCAAGATGGGGGCCCTGCTGCTGGTGGCGCCGCTGTTCGTGTTCCTGCTCGCGACCTTCCTGCTGCCGATCGGTTCGCTGATGCTGCGGATCTTCGACAACGGCGAGATCGCGGACAACCTGCCCAACCTGATCCAGGCCATGCCGGACTGGACGGAAGGGGACCTGCCGCCAGAGAGCGTGTACCAGGCCTTTGCCATGGACCTGAAGGCAGCCCATGCGGTCAAGACGACGGCCCTGATCGGCAAGCGCCTGAACTACGAGATCCCCGGCATCCGGTCCAAGGTGATCGGCACCGGCCGCGCGCTCGACAAGGTCCAGGCGGGTCCGTGGAAGGACGCGGTGATCAAGGCCGACGCGATCTGGGGCAAGCCGGAGACGTGGTCCGTCCTGCGACGCGAGGCCAGTCCCTTCACCTGGTACTACCTGCTGACGGCACTTGACCTGCGCCAGACGCCGACGGACGAGATCGTCCGCAATGCGCCCGACCAGGCGATCTTCAACGACATCTTCATCCGGACCTTTTGGATCAGCTTCCAGGTCACGGCCTGGACCCTGGTCCTGGGTTTCCCCGTCGCCTACCTGATGGCGCGGCTGCCCACCCGTACCTCGAACCTGGTGCTGATCCTGGTCCTGCTGCCGTTCTGGACGTCGCTGCTGGTCCGCACCACGGCCTGGTTCGTGCTGCTGCAGACCAATGGCCCGATCAACGACGCCCTGGTCGCCGTGGGCCTGACGACGGAGCGATTGCAGCTGATCTTCTCCCGCTTCGGCACGATCATCGCGATGACGCATATCCAGCTGCCGTTCACGCTGCTGCCGATCTTCAGCGTCATGAAGTCGATCCCGCCCAGCCATGTGCGCGCCGCGCGCTCGCTGGGGGCGGGGCCGTTCTATGCCTTCTGGAAGGTCTACTTCCCGCAGACCATCCCAGGGATCGGCGCCGGCTGCCTGATTACCTTCATCCTATGCCTGGGCTTCTACATCACCCCTGCCCTGGTGGGGGGTGCCACGGACCAGATGGTGAGCGCGTTCATCGCCAGCTACATGAACCGGGACCTGGTCTGGGGCCTGGCCGCGGCGCTGGGCGGCCTGCTGCTGTTGTCCACCCTGGTGCTCTACTTCGTGTTCAACCGCCTGATCGGCATCGACAAGATGAGGCTCGGCTGATGTACGAACTTCCGAGCCATGCCTCGCCCGTCGAACGGGTCTGGAAATGGACCTTCCTGGCCATCTGTGCCGCGATCCTGCTGTTCCTGATCGCGCCCATCCTGACCATCATGCCGCTGTCGTTCAGCTCGGAACGGTTCTTCACCTATCCGCTGCCCGGCCTGTCGCTGCAATGGTACGAGGACTTCTTCACCAACGAGCGCTGGACCAGCGCGCTCTTCACCTCGTTCCTGATCGCGACCGCGACGACGCTTCTGGCGACGGTTCTGGGCACCCTGGCGGCGCTCGGCCTGTCCCGGCCGGGCTTTCCCTATCGCACCCTGGTCATGAGCATCCTGATCTCGCCGATGATCGTGCCCGTGGTGATCACGGCCGTCGGCCTGTTCTTTGCCTTTGCCTGGTATGGGGTCGTCAACACCTATCCGGGGATCGTGCTGGCCCATACCGTGCTGGCGGTGCCGTTCGTGGTGATCACCGTGACGGCAACGCTGTCGGGCTTCGACCGCAACCTGGCGCGGGCGGCGGCCAGCCTGGGCGCGCCGCCGATCATGACCTTCTTCAAGGTGACACTGCCGGTCATCCTGCCGGGCATGATCTCGGGCGCGCTGTTCGCCTTCGTCACCTCGTTCGACGAGGTGGTGACGGTGATCTTCATCGCCAGCCCCGAACAGCGCACGCTGCCGCGTCAGATGTTCTCGGGCATCCGCGAGGAGATCAGCCCGACGATCACGGCCGCCGCCACGGTGCTTGTCCTGGTCTCGTCGCTTCTGCTGCTGACGGTGGAACTGCTGCGCCGCCGCTCCGACCGCCTGCGCGGCATCAGGGGGTAGGCGTGGCGGGCGGGGTCGTACGCCCCGCCCGGCACGCAGCACCCGCAGGCACCCTCTACTGGGCGCTGTGGGTGAAGTCCTTGGCGAGCAGGGCCGCGTCGCAGACAAGGCCCTGGCCGTCCCCGGTGGTGCCGAGCACGACCTTGACCATCAGCATGGCGTCGACCGTTTCCATGTAGGTGTCGCTGACCTCGATCTCGCGGATCCGCGGATAGCTAAACAGGCTGGCATAGCCGCTCGCCGGCTCGATCGGGCCGCCAGTCTCAAGGTCGACGCCCGCGTCGAAGCGGATCGCGTCCAGGACCTCCTTGCACGACGCAGGACTGATCGGCCGGCGGTCGTCATAGGCGTAGACGCGGATGACGCCGTCCTGGGCGCTGGCATGCGCCCAGAAGCGATGCGCGGCACCGACCGCCGCCAGGCGGGCGTCCAGGCGAACCAGGGACAGGTCGAGCAGCGTGGCCGGCTGGCCGCGCAGGTACTCGACGATCCTTGGTCCATCCTCGGCCCCCGGTGGCGGCTTCAACTCGACCGCCCCCGCAAGGGCGGCCGAGATGGGCAGGGCCACGGCCAGGGCCGCAAGCCACGGGCCGGGGCGCATGCGCATCGCCATGGCCAGCCTCAGGGATAGACGACGGTGATCGACTCGGCCACCAGGGCCGGGCGGTCCTGGCCCTCGATCTCGACCGTGACTTCGTTCGTGATCTGCTGGCCGCCACCCTTGACCTCGTCCACCGCCTTCACCGTCTGGCGCGCGCGCACGCGGCTGCCGACGGGCACCATGTTGGTGAAGCGCACGCGGTTCGAGCCGTAGTTGATCCCGCGGGAGACGCCGTTGATCTTCATGATCTCGCCCATCAGCACGGGCAGCAGCGACAGCGTCAGGAAGCCGTGCGCGATGGTCTTGCCAGTCGGCAGTTCCTTGGCGGCACGGGCCGGATCGACATGGATCCACTGGTGGTCGCCGGTCGCTTCCGCGAACTTGTTGATGCGGTCCTGGTCGATCAGCAGCCATTCGGAGGCGCCAACCTCCTGCCCGACCAGGTTCCTGACTTCGGCGAACTCGACGACACGCATCTTGGCTCCTCCCACCTTGGTGGCGCGGATCTTAGCCGTCGGGCGGGGCCGTGCAACCGCCGCAATGCGGGCGTGTCAGCCGCCGCGATTGAGCCCCTGGATGATCCGCGCCTCGACCTCGTCCAGCGGCACGGAGAGGCACACATCAACCGTGCGGCCCTGCGGGTCGATCGCCGTCTGGCCGGCCCGGTCCGGATCCAGGACGCGGCGCGGCTGGCCGTCGACCCGTGCCAGGGGCAGGCCCGTCGGGGGCGGCGTGCCGTCGGACGCCGGATCCGCATTGACCAGGATGCTGCGCACCTCTGTCGTGCACAGGCCGGGGTCCAGGGCGACCAGGGCCGCCAGCGGATCCCAGAAGCGGAACTGGCCGCTGACCAGCAGGCCGCGGTTCGCCTTCAGCATCGCGGCGACATAGCGCGCGGGGTCGCTTGCAGCCTGCTCCGCCAGGCGGTCGGCAAAGCCGGCGGTCAGCGGCAGCCGGTTGGTGGCGTCCAGCGGCACCAGGGTGATCGGTACGCCGGTTTCGAACACCAGCCGCGCGGCGACCGGGTCCAGGTAGAAGTTCCACTCCGCCACCCGGTTGGTCAGGTGGTCGGTGGTCCCGGCAACCTGGACATTGCCGGGGACCGACAGCGCGCCGCCCATGACCACGATGCGCTTCACCTTCTCCTTCAGCATCGGCTCAAGGGTGAAGGCCACGGCCAGGTTCGTGAGCGGCCCCAGCGCCAGGATCGAGACCGGCTCGTGGCTCTCGCGCAGGGCGCGCAGGATCAGCTCGGGCGCGCCCGCTGCCTCGCGATGCTCGGCCTGGGGCAGGTCGAAGCCGGGATAGTCGATGCGCGGCCGTCGCCACTCGTCGGGATAGACGGCATAGCCGTCCAGGCCCAGGTCATAGCCGCAGCCGATCGGCACGCCTGCGACCGGGCCGCCAGCCAGGACCAGCAGTCGCGACAGCTGTTCGACGCCGGGATTGCAGCGGGTCGCCCCGCTGGCCGCCAGCGTCACCGCCCCGATCTGCACGTCCGCCGCCCGCGTCATCAGCAGCAGCGCGATCGTGTCGTCCAGCGCCAGATCGGTATCGACAATCCAGCGCTGGGGGGCGGCGGCCGGCGCCATGTCCTCCGCCAGGGCGGCCGGGGCAGGCGCCAGGGTCCACAGGCTCAAGGCACACAGCCCCGCGCCCAGGAGCCGGCGCAGCGATCCGCCCCGGCCCATGGCTCAGCGGCCCTGGAACTTGGCCGGGCGCTTCTCGACAAAGGCCTTCACGCCCTCCTTGAAGTCCTCGGACGCACCGGCCACGCGCTGCAGCTGCCGCTCCATGTCCAGCTGCCGCTCATAGGTCTGGTCGGGCGAGGCGGCCAGCGCCTTGCGCGCCATGGCATAGGCGAGCGTCGGGCCGGCGGCCAGTTTGGTGGCCAGGCCCATCGCCGTCTCCATCAGCTTGTCGTCGTCGACGGCGCTGTAGATCAGGCCCCATTCCACCGCCTTCTCGGCCGGCAGCTTCTCGGCCAGCAGGACGAGCTCCGCCGTGCGCGCCTTGCCGATCAGGCGCGGCAGCAGGTAGGTCGAGCCGCCATCGGGGATCAGGCCGATGCGTGTGAACGCCTGGAGGAAGCTGGCCGACTTCGCCGCCACGCACAGGTCGCCCGACAGGGCCAGGCTCATGCCAACGCCGGCGGCGGCGCCATTGACCGCCGTGATGATCGGCATCTTCAGGTCGCGCAGGCGGAAGAACAGCGGGTGGTAATAGGCTTCCAGGACATAGCCGGCATCGCCCTGGCCGACCGAACCGCGCTCACTGTCGGTCAGGTTGGCGCCAGCGCAGAAGCCACGGCCGGCGCCGGTGATGATCAGGACGCGCGCGCCGCTGTCGGGCGCCTCGATCTCCTTCAGCGCCGCATCCAGGCCACGCAGCATGGCGAGGGAGACGGCGTTCATCGCCTCCGGGTGGTTCAGGGTCAGAACGGCGATGCCGTCCTTGATCTCGGTCTTGACGCGGGAATGTTCAGTCATCTCAACGGCCCTTGAAATTGGCTTTGCGCTTCTGGACGAAGGCGAGCACGCCCTCCTTCGTGTCCTCGGTACGGAAGGCGATGCGCTGCGACTCCGCCTCCAGGTGAAGTGAGGCCGCCAGGTCCTGGTTGGCGGCGGCGGTAATCGCCTTCTTGATCAGGCCAAAGCCGATCGTGGGCCCGGCGGCCAGCTTGCGCGCGATGGCGCCCGCTTCCTCTGCCAGGGCCGCATCGTCGACCGCCTTCCAGATCAGGCCCCATTCCGCCGCCGTCTCGGCCGGCAGGCGGTCGCCCAGCAGGGCAAGGCCCAGCGCCCGCTGGCGCCCCACCAGGTGCGGCAGGAACCACGAGCAGCCCATGTCGGGCACGATGCCCAGCTGCGGGCCAAAGACCTGGATGAACGTCGCCGACCGGGCCGAAACGACGACGTCGCAAGCCAGCGCCAGACCCACTCCGCCGCCGGCGGCGACGCCGTTCACGGCGCACACCACGGGCTTTGGCAGGGTCGCCAGCTTCATCACCATCGGATTGATGAGGGTGTGCATCGACTCGGCGGAGCGGTCGCCAGGATCGCGCGAATCCCCGGCCGACGGCGGCGTGCTGAGATCGGCGCCGGCGCAGAAGGCCCGGCCCGCGCCCGTCAGCAGGACGGCGCGCACCTCCGGGTCGGCGGCCGTCTCGTCCAGGACGTCGGTCAGTTCCTGCCACATCCGGGCGTTGAGCGCGTTCAGCACCTGGGGCCGGTTCAGGCGGATCGTACGGATCGCATCCGCCGTCTCGACCACCAATGTCTCCAAACTCATGCAAGCCCCTCCCTGCGGCACGTTCGGCTCTTGTGGGGGCGCATGATAGGGGTGCGGCCGGTCCGTTGATAGGCCGGTTGTTGGACCGCGTTCCAAGAACGGCCGCCAGGTGTTGCAGGCCGGTTGGCCGGCCCTCAATGGGCGATCGCGACCTCCTGCAGCTCGGGCTTGACCGAGACCTCGGCCATGGTGCGGTTGCGGCCCGCCCGCTTGGCAGCATAGAGGCTGGCATCGGCGCGGGCGATGACATCGGCCAGGGGCTCGCCATCGCGATAGACGGTGACGCCGACCGAGACGGTGATCTGCCCCAGCGTCTCGCCCGAGGCGCGCTTGACGATCCGGCGGGAGGCGACCGCATTGCGGATCGCCTCGGCCCGGGCCACCGCGCGCACCAGGTCGGCGCCGGGCAGGATCACGGCGAACTCCTCCCCGCCATAGCGCGCGGCGAACTCGCCCGTGCCGATGGCCTCACGCATGGTCGCGGCCACCAGGCGCAGGATCTGGTCGCCCATCTGGTGGCCCCAGGTATCGTTGAAGGCCTTGAAGCGGTCGATGTCCAGCAGCAGCAGGGCAAAGCCCGCTTCTTCGCGTGGGCGGGGGTGGGTGATGTCGCGCAGCCGCGCCTCGAACTCCTTGCGGTTGAAGATGCCTGTCAGGGCATCGGTCGTGGCCTCCCGCTGGATCGCGTGGAGGTCTGTCTGCAACTGCCCGATACGGGCGGTAGCCTCGGCCAGGGCGGCTTCCAGGCGCTGGTTCGTCGACTGCATCGTCTGGGTCTCCAACGTCAGGCGCGCGACCAGCTCGGGGCTGGGCGGGGCCTGGCCCAGCTGGGTGCCGGCATCGTCCAGCACCTGGCCAAAGGCCGACATCCCGGCGCTGACCGTGGTGATCTCGCTCAGCGTCGTGTCCAGCGTGCTGGCCAGCGCCTCGCTGGCGCGGCGCGTGGCGACGCTCTCCCGCCCGCCGGGGCCGAAGCGCTCGATCAGCTCGCGGCAGATCCGCTCGTCGTACGGCCGATCGGGCAGCCGGTCGATCACCTTGACCAGTTCGTGGTCATGGCCGGATGCATAGAGGTACCAGACCCAGAAGTTGTCCGGCGTCGGGGCGATGCCGCGTCGCCGCATCAGCTCCAGCGCCTGCCGTGCGTAGCCTTCTGCCCGCCCCTTGTCCTCGATGAACGACAAGCCGCACTCCCCTCGATCTGCCCCCAGGACCAGGAAACGCTGACAGGCGCGCCGGCAACGGCCCCGGCCGGCTGGCTCTCCCCTGGCCAGGACCGGTCGGCGCCCGCGGCGTTGTGCACTGCGCGCTCTATTCAGGAATCGTAAATCTAAATTTTGTGTCAAAACCGATCGTCGGCCGGGGCATCGGCGACGGGGTCGGACGCAATCCTGGCCCGCCTGCCGTGGTGGTGCCAGTCAAAACCATCTCCAACCGCCACATGGCTGGCCTTGACGCAAAAAGGCGCTGCCCGGTTGACCGGGCAGCGCCTTTCCATGCAGTCCCTGGGGGCCGGGAGGTCCGGCCCCGCAGCGCTTCAGGCCGCGCGGTTGCGCTCCACCCGGGCCGCGGCATCGGCCAGGCGGGCGTTGAGCGGCTGCACCGCCTGCTTCATGGTCGCAACCGTCGTCTCGCCGATCTTGCGCGAATGCGCCAGATAGCTGTCGAGCGTCCAGTTGGTGTACGACGCGTGGAGCGCCACCAGCTCGCTCAGCGTGCGGGCGGACATCAGCTTCTTCAGCGTGGCGACGTTTTCCTCGGCCGTCGCCTTGGCAAAGGCGGTCAGCTCGGCGCTGATCGCCTTCAGCCCCTCGGCCGTGGCCTTGCTGGAGGCGACGACGTCGTTCACCGCCTCCTTGCTGAAGGCCTGCATCTCGGCATAGCCCTTGCTGGCCTTTTCGAACTGTTCCTTGCTCCAGACGTTCGTCGCCTGGGCGACGGTCTGGGCCGTGGCCGCGGCCTCTGCCGCAGGTTCCGCGACCGTCGCGGCCACGCGCTCGGCAACCTTGTCCATCGTCTTCACCGCCGTTTCGGGAGTGGGTACGGCCTCGATGACGGCTGCTGCTGCTTCGACGGCGGGTTCGACCGCTGCCGCGATTGCCTTGGGGGCTCTTGCCATGGCCTGGTCCTCGCTACTCGTGAATGGGATCCGGAGGCGGTTTGTGTTGCAGCGCAACACGACTTTCCCCAGGGCATAGACAAACGGGGCAGTCCAGTCAATCCGCAATTTTCCGCTATGCAACCGCTTCGAGCGCGGGCCGGGGCTCGCTGGCTCCGGCCTGCCATCCACCCTAGACTGGACGGGTGACAGCCGCGCGACGCCAGCGGGGCCGCAACCATGACCAGTGTTCAGGGCGGAAGCGATGACCCAGCGACCGGCAGCGTTCACCGATCAAGCCGCCGATGACGCGCCAAGCCCCGCTGCCCTCTCGGAGATCCTGAGAAACCAGCGAAGCGTGTTCCTGGCACGGGCAGCGCCAACACTGGCGGAGCGGCGGGCCGACCTGGACCGCCTGCAGCGCCTGCTGGTTGTACACCGCGATGCCTTCGCAGATGCGGTCTCGCGCGACTTCGGCCATCGCTCGCGGCATGAGACGCAGCTCACCGACCTCTTCGCCACGGTCGAGGCAATTCGCCACATGCGCCGCCATCTGGGCCGTTGGATGCGGCCGGAGCGCCGGCCCGTCTCCGCCAGCTTCCGTCCGGCGACGGCGCGCGTCCTGCGCCAGCCGCTGGGCGTCGTCGGCATCATCTCGCCGTGGAACTACCCGGTGCAACTCGCCCTCTCGCCGCTGGCGGCTGCGCTTGCCGCCGGCAACCGGGTCATGCTGAAGCCGTCTGAACACACGCCTCGGACAGCGGCCCTGCTCAAGGCGGTCCTGGCCGAAGCCTTCGCCCCGGATCAGGTCGCGGTCGTGACCGGCGGTCCCGCGATCGGGGAGGCCTTTGCCAGGTTGCCCTTCGACCACCTGCTGTTCACGGGGGCGACGGCGATCGGCCGGCACATCCTGCACGCCGCCGCCGACAACCTGGTGCCGGTGACCCTTGAACTAGGTGGCAAGTCGCCCACCATCATCGACCACGGCTTTCCCCTGGAACGCGCCGTGCCGGCGATCGTCACCGGCAAGTTCATCAATGCCGGGCAGACCTGCATCGCCCCCGACTACGTCCTGGTGCCCGAGGGGCAATTGGGCGATTTCGTCGATCGGGTCACGGCCCAGGTGGCGCGCGCCTACCCGACGCTGAAGGACAATCCCGACTATTCGTCGGTCGTGAACCAGCGCCACTATGACCGCCTGCGCGACTGGATCGCGGAGGCGCGGGCCAAGGGGGCGCGGGTCGTCGAGATCAACCCGGCGAACGAGCACCTGGAGCAGCAGGCGGCATGGAAGATCGCGCCGACCCTGATCCTTGACCCGACCGACGACATGACGCTGATGCGCGAGGAAATCTTCGGCCCCGTCCTGCCGGTTCGCACCTATCGCGCGCTGGACGAGGCGATTGCCCATGTGAACGAGCGCCCGCGCCCGCTTGCGCTCTATTTCTTCAGCGACGACAAGGCGAACCAGGAGCGCGTCCTGGCGCGCACCACGTCAGGCGGCGTCACGCTCAACGACACGCTGCTGCATGTGGCGCAAGAGGATCTGCCCTTTGGCGGGGTGGGGCCCAGTGGCATGGGCGCCTATCACGGGCGTGAAGGGTTCCTCACCTTCAGCCACAGCAAGGCGGTGCTGCATCAGGCTCGCTGGAACCTCATGGGTCTCATGCGGCCGCCCTATGGCCGCCTGATCGAGCGCGTTCTGGGCAGCCGACTGAAGTAGCAGGCATTGCCGCCGATGGCTCAGGCCGGCCTGGCCAGCAGCAGGCAGGACCCGGTCGCGACGGGGAACCCGCGCTCGACCGCAAAGCCCGCGCGGGCCAAGTCGGGCAGGGTCGTGCCCGCGACGCACCCTGAGGCCCCGGGCACGGGGCAGTCGTCTCCTCCGCCCAGGGCCAGGACCAGTCGTCCGCGCGGTGCGATGGCGCGGCGCAGCGCAGGCAGGAGCGCCAGCGCCTGCGCAGACTCGTCGCCCAGTTCGAGCAGATAGGCGTCGAAGCCGGCCGGCACCCGGTCCACCGGGTTGCCTGCGACGAAGCTGGCGCGCAGGCCGAGGCCCATGGCGTGGAACCGCTGGCGTGCCGCATCCGCCAGCCGGGTAGCGTCGATGACAGCCCCCCAGACATGCGTGTGGCGGAACAGGATGGCGGAGAGGACGAGGCCGGAGCCGCCGGCGGGCGCGCAGACCGTGCTGAAGCGGTGCCACAGGAAGCTGGCGGCAATGGCCTCGGTCCTGCGCGCGGACAGTGCGGTGGCCGCAGCGTCGGCGGCAGCGTCGTCGCGCGCCGTGCTCCAGTCCGGTATTGCGTCCATCGCTGCCTCCCATCTCAGGGGAGGAGTATGCATGAGTTTGCGAATGACTCGCAAACACGGATGCGTGACCGTTCAGGCTGGGCGATGCCGCCAGGCCATTGCCGCCAGGCCGACGGTCCACGTCAGCGAAACCGCCAGCGCCGCCGCCAGGGCCCACCATGACCCGAGCACCGGCGCCGCCACGTGCAACGTCAGGAGCATCAGGGCGAAGCCCAGCATCGGGCGCAGCGCCGCCATGGCGAGGTCCGCGGTGGCCGGGGTGCCCAGGCTCGGCGCCGACAGCAGGATCAGGCTGCCCAGGCTGACGGGGAAGACAGCCAGCATGCCGGTGGCCAGGGGGCCCAGCCGCTCCCCCAGGGTCACCAGGGCGACCACGAAGACCGCCACCACCAGGGCGCGCAGCAGCAGGTCGCGCCAGCCATCGCGACCCCTGGCCCGCGGGGGCCCGGCCATCGCCAGCGGCGGGCGCAGAAGGGCGAGTGCGGCGCCATAGGCCGCGAGGTTCAGCACGAGGGCGGTGCCCGCCTGCCAGGGCAGGTGTTGCAGGCCGGCGCACAGCGCCAGCCACGCGGCCAGGGCCGCACCCAGGCTGGGCAGCAGGGGCAGGCGCCGCGCCAGGCTGGCATGGACCGTCAGGAACGCAGCCGTCGCGGCATTGGCGACGGCGCTGCCCAGAGCAGCACCCGCGATGAAGGCCGCATCGTGGTCGAATGCCAGCAGCACATAGGCGGGACCGGTCGAAACAGGCAGGGCGGCCACCAGCGCCGCCCAGACCGGCCCGGCCCGCTGCGCCACGCGGGCCGCGCTGACGACCACCAGGGCGGTGCCCAGCGCCTTGACCAGCAGGGCCGGCTCAAGTCCGGGCAGCATGCCTTCTCCCGTTTCCAACTCCAGGCCCACCCTGCGTCCACGCGGCGGTGGGGCTCGGCCATCGAACCGGACTGTATCGCGACGACCGGCGTCCCGGGGGCGGCGGTCGCGCCCCGATCGTCGAACCTGACCTAGTAGCGGCGGAGGAGGGCGACCAGGCGGCCCTGGACGCGCACGCGGTCCGGGCCAAAGATCCGTGTCTCATAGGCGGGGTTGGCGGCTTCGAGCGCCACCGAATTGCCCTTGCGGCGCAGGCGTTTCAGCGTCGCTTCCAACTCGTCGACCAGGGCGACGACGATGGTGCCGTTCTCGGCCGCGTCGCAGCGCCGGATGATCGCGGTGTCGCCGTCCAGGATGCCGGCGTCGACCATCGAATCGCCCGCCACTTCCAGCGCATAGTGCTCGCCCGGGCCCAGCAGGGCGCTGGGCACCTGGACGACACGGCTATGGTCGGACAGGGCCTCGATCGGGGTGCCCGCGGCAATCCGGCCATGCAGGGGCAGGGAGACGGCGTCGGCCCCCACCGGACTGCGTGCGGCAGGCAGCGCGTTGGAAAACGTCCCCTTGATCACCGAACCGGTCGTGAGGCCCGGCTCCCGCTTCGGCCTGGCATCGACCTCCGGCAGCTTCAGGACCTCCAGCGCACGGGCGCGGTGCGGCAGCCGGCGGATGAACCCGCGTTCCTCAAGGGCCGTGATCAGGCGATGGATGCCGGACTTCGAGCGCAGGTGGAGCGCGTCCTTCATCTCGTCGAACGACGGAGAGACGCCGCGTTCCTTCAGCTTCGCGTCGATGTAGATCAGCAACTCGTGCTGCTTTGCTGTCAGCATGCCTCGGCCCCCGGGGGCGACGTCCGCCACGGAACGAACGCGAAACACCCCGATTTCGTTCTAGTTTAGTTCCCGATTCCCGTCAACGCGCCTGACGCGGATTCTTCGCCTTTGCCTCGTCCCGCCAGGACGTCGAGCACGGTGCGGGCGGCCAGCGCGCTGGGGGGCGTGGCGCCGTTGCCCAGGCTGGCGACCGCGGCCTCGGTCGCCAGCCGCTGCGCCTCGGCTGCGGCGCTGTCGGTCAGCAGGCGCAGCGCCTCCGCCGCCAGGAGTTCCGGCGTCGCCCGTTCCTGCAGCAGTTCCGGGATCACGGTCGAGTTCGACAGGATGTTGATCAGGCTGGCCTGGGTGACGGTCGTCATGCGCCGGAGGAGCCAGATGCTGAGCGGCGAGGCGCGATAGGTGACGAGGTGCGGCACCCCCAGCAGGGCGAGCTCAAGGGAGGAGGTCCCCGATTTCGCGATCGCGACAGTGCTCGCCGCCATGGCGGCCTGGCGCTCGGCCTGGGTCGTGGCCAGGATCGGGCGGATGGGCCAGCCGGCGACCAGGTCCTCGACCGTGGCGCGTACGGTGTCGACGGTGGGCACCACCGCCACCAGGTTCGGCACGCGCCGGCGCATCAGGTCCAGGGTGGCGCCCAGCAAGGGGCCAAGCTTGGCCACTTCGGAGCGCCGGCTGCCCGGCATCAGCGCCACCAGCGGCGTCTCCGCGGCCAGGCCATGGCGGGCCCTGAAATCCTCGGCCATCGCCGCACGCGCGGCCGGGGTTGGCCGGTCCTCCAGCGCCGAATGGCCGACAAAGGTCGATGCCAGGCCCCACTTCTCGAACAGGGGGGGCTCGAAGGGCAGCAGGGTGAGCAGGTGCTCATACGCGCTCGCCAGGACCTTGGCCCGGCCGGCGCGCCAGACCCACACCATCGGCGCCACATAGTGGATGCGGGGGATGCCAAGCTCCGCGACCGCGCGGGCGACACGCAGCGAGAACGCCCAGGAATCGATCGTCACGATGGCATCGGGGCGCTCCCGCCTGGCCCAGGCGGCAAGTTCGCGCACCCGCCGCAGGATCCGCGGCGCCCGGGGCAGGACCTCGACAATACCCATCACTGCGAGGTCGGAGAGCGGAAAGAACGGGATCAGGCCCGCAGCCTGCATCGCCTCTCCGCCGACGCCAGAGAAGCGCAGGTCCTGGCCGCGGGCCGCGCATTCGACCTTCAGCGCGCGCATCAGGCGGGCGCCGAGCAGGTCGCCGGACGGCTCTCCCGCCAGGATCATGATGTGCAGGGGCGGCGCCATCGCCGTCACGACCCGGCGGGCGGCGGGGGCGGGGGGCGGATCCCGATCACGAACAGGCCTGCGGCGTCGGCCGCTTCCGTCACCTGCTCCCGCTCGACCAGCAGGGTGCCGCGGGCCTCGACCGCGATGCCGGCCAGCCCGGCTGCCACCGCATTGGCGATCGTGGTGGGGCCGATCACGGGCAGGTCGACACGGCGCTCCTGCATCGGCTTGGGCAGCTTGACCAGGACGCCGCGGCGGCGGCCCTCCACCTCGCTCTTCAGGCTGGCGCAGCGTGCGATCAGGCGATCCGTCCCCTCGATCGCCTCCACCCCCAGGACGATCCCGTCGCAGACGATCGCGGCCTGCCCCACATCGGCATTGCCCAGCGCCTGGACGATGGCGATGCCGCGGGCCAGGTCGGCCTCGTCCTCCGGTTCCGGCCGGGCACGGCCCAGCGGCCCCTCCGGCATCAGCATCGTTTCCAGCACGGTATGGGCCCCGACGACACGGAAGCCCTCGGCCTCCAGTTCCGTCACGATCAGGCGGGCCAGGCGGTCGTCGCCGCGTGCGGCGGCGGCAAGGACGCGCGGCAGCATCCGGACCACCCGCCAGTCCCAGCGCAGGCGGGCAATGTCCGGCCGGCGCACGGCGCCCAGCATCACCAGCTCGACGCAGCCCTCCTCCTTCAGCCGCTCCAGGATGCGGCCGACGGCGGTAAGCGGGAACCAGGCATGGGGAACGTCGGCCACGGTCGCCGCCGCCGCCTCGCCCTCCAGGGCGATCACGAAGCAGGGGCGGCCAGAGGCGCGACAGGCCTCCGCCAGGCGGGCGGGCATGGGCCCGCCACCGGCGATGATGCCAAGCTTAGGCGGCACGATCCAGGCGGGGCATGCAGACGGAGCGTTGCGAATCCGCCTGCATGAAGGCGACGATGTCCATGACCTGGGGGCTGTCGGCGAACATCTGGGCGACGTCGGCCAGGCGCTCGGCCAGCGTCCCTTCCTGGGCGAACAGGCTGCGATAGGCGCGGCGCAGGGTATGGATCTGGTCGTGGGTGAAGCCGCGGCGCTTCAGGCCGACGATGTTCAGGCCCTGCAGGTGCGCGCGATTGCCGATCACCAGGCCATAGGGGATCACGTCCTGCTCCACGCCGGACATGCCGCCGATCATCGCATGCGCGCCGATCCGCACGAACTGGTGCACCGCCGCCAGACCGCCGACAAAGGCGTGGTCGCCGACCGTGATGTGCCCGGCCAGCGGCACGCTGTTGGCCAGGATGACGTGGTTGCCGATCAGGCAGTCATGGGCGACGTGGGAATTGGCCATGAACAGGCAGCCGTCGCCGATCCGCGTCAGCATGCCCCCGTTGCGGGTGCCGGGATTGATGGTCACCGCCTCGCGGATGACGTTGTCGGCACCGATCTCCAGGCGGCTTTCCTCGCCGGCATATTTGAGGTCCTGCGGCTGGTGACCGACCGAGGCGAAGGGAAAGATCCGCGTCCGCGGGCCGATGCGCGTGAAGCCGGTGACGACGACATGGCTTTCCAGGCGCACGCCGTCGGCCAGTTCCACGTTCGGCCCGACCAGGCAGAACGGACCGACAAAGACATTCTCTCCGAGCCGGGCGCCGGATTCGACGACTGCGGTCGGATGGATCTGGGTCATCTGTGTGTACTCAACCGGCCATGATCATGGCGGTCACCTCCGCCTCGGCGACAAGGACGCCGTCCACCTTGGCCTCGCAGGCGAAGCGCCAGACATTGCCGCGGTGGCGGTCCTTCTTCACGTGGATGCGCATGCTGTCGCCCGGCGTCACCGGCTTGCGGAAGCGGGCCTTGTCGATCGACATGAAGAAGACGCTGCTGCCCTCGGCCGCCGGCCCCAGCGTGTGCACGACCACGATGCCCGAGGTCTGGGCCATCGCCTCGATGATCAGGACGCCCGGCATGACGGGGCGGCCCGGGAAATGGCCCTGGAAGAACGGCTCGTTGATCGTCACGTTCTTGATGCCGGTCGCCCCTTCGTTCGCGACCAGGTCCACGACCCGGTCGACCATCAGGAAGGGATAGCGATGCGGGATCATCTTCATGACGCGCAGGATGTCGGCGGTATCCAGACTCGCTGCCACGGCCGTGGATGCCTCCTTGTTGGGCAGGTCTGTCGGGGAGACGGCGACCTCGTTCATGCCTTCCCTTTCCGCTCGGCAAGTTTCGCGACCGTGACGGTGCGCCGGAAGAATTCTGACTGCGGCACCGCCGGATAGCCCATGTAGACGGCGCCGGGCGCGATGTCGTGCATGACGCCGCTATGTCCCGCCACACGCGCGCCGCTGCCGACATGCAGGTGCCCGGCGATCCCCACCTGGCCGCCCAGCGCCGCGAAGTCGCCCAGCGTGCTCGATCCGGCAACACCGCTTTGCGCGACCAGGATACACCCACGGCCGATCCGCACGTTGTGTCCGATCTGCACCAGGTTGTCGATCCAGGTGCCGTCGCCGATCACGGTGTCGGGGCCGGTGCCGCGGTCGATCGTCGAGTTTGCTCCGATCTCGACATCGCTGCCGATCACCACGCGGCCCAGCTGCGGCACCTTGATGTGGCCGGCGGGATCGATGGCGAAGCCGAAGCCGTCCTGTCCGATGCGCACGCCTGGATGGATGGTCACGCGGTCGCCGACCAGGGCATGGCTGACGCTGGCGCAGGCGCCGATGCGCACGCGCGCCCCGATCTCCACATTGCGGCCCACGACCGCGTTGGGGCCGATGCGGCCACCCGCCCCGATGCGGGCGCCCGCCTCAACCACCGCACCGGGGGCAACCTCCACGCCGGCGCCCAGGATCGCGGCGGGATCGACATACGCGCCGGGCGAGACGCGCGCGCCGGCTTCCGCATCGCCGCCAGCGTCGGGATAGAAGGCCTGCGCGACCAGGGCATAGCCGTGATAGGGACGTGTCGTCAGCAGCAGGGCACAGCCGGCGGGACCGGCATCGCGCATGCGCGGATGGACGATGCACGCGCCAGCCCGCGTAGCGCGGAAGGCGTCGGCATATTTCCGGTTGTCGAGGAAGCTGATGTCCCCGGCCCCCGCCTCGCCCAGCGGGGCCACGTCGGCGACCAGGCGTCCGGCGTCGTCGGGCGATGCCAGGCTGGCCCCTGCGCGCCCGGCCAGCTCGCCGAGTGTGAACGGGCCCGCGCGATCGAAGAAGCGCGGATCGGCCATGAAGGTCGCGCCGCTACTGGCTGGGCGGCAGCTCGACCTTGACGCTGGTCAGCTGGCGGTTCAGCTGGGCCATCACGTCGTTCGTGATGTCGAGGGTCGGGGTGGAGTAGAGGACCTCGTGCGTGTCCAGCAGGACGTTGGCGCCGCGACCTTCCAGGATCGTGCTGAAGATCGGCACCAGGGCCTGGCGCATCTTGCCGGTCGCGGTATCCAGCGCCTGCTCCAGGCGGGCATTGCGGCTCTGCACACGGCGCTGCGCGTCCGTCACCTTCTGGATGAAGGCCTGGCGGCGCTGCTCGAACTGGTCGGCGGGGAGCGAGGCCTGCTGCTGCCGCAGTTGCTGCTCCTCGGTGCGCAGGCTCGCTTCCTCGCGGTCGATCTCGCCCTGCATCGACTGCCGCAGCGCCTGCATCTGGCGCCTGATGTCGGCCGCGGCGGTCGAGGTGTTGAGGATCTTCTCGTAGTCGACGACGACGATCGCCGCGCGCGGGAAGGGGGCGTTGGAGGCCGGGGCGGCCGCCTGCTGCGCCAGCGCGGGGCTCGACAGGACGGGCGCGCCCAGGGCGCCGACGCCCAGGGCCAGCGCCGCCGCCAGGAGCGCGCTGCGCAGGTGAGGCCGGGCCGGAAGGGCTGGAATGCGAGACATGGCCATCAGAACCGGGTACCGAAATTGAAGCGGAAGAACTGCGTCTTGTCGTAGTCCTCCTTCAGGATCGCCTGGCCCAGGTCGACGCGGACCGGACCAAAGGGCGAATCCCAGGAGACGCCGACACCCGCAGAGATACGGATAAGGCCCGAATCGCGGACCGTGGCAATAGTGGAGTCGATTTCGGTCAGGGTTCCGAAATCGGTGAACGCCGCGGCCTTGATCCCGTACTCGCTGGGCAGGCCCAGCGGGAAGGTCACTTCAGCCGAGCCCACGAAGTAGAGGTTGCCACCCAGCGAGTCGGTCGTGGTGATGTCGCGCGGGCCAATGCCGCCGCGCTCGAACCCGCGCATGTTGTTGCCGCCGACATAGAACCGGTCGTTCAGGCGGACATCCTCGCCCAGGCCCCAGATATAGCCGACCTCGGCCTTGATGCTGCCGATCACGTCGTCCAGGAACGGGTAGTAGTAGCCGGCATTGGCCTGGGCGCGGAGATAGGTGACCGTGCCGCCGATGCCTGCGAAATCCTGGCCGAACGCCGCGTTGTAGCCGCGCGTCGGGTTGACCGAGGAATCGCGCTCGTCATAGCCGATCTGGTAACCGATCGAGGAGGTGACCTCCGTGCCCTCGGCCTCGCGCACGACGCGCGACGCGAACGGGCCGACATTGTCGATCGTGTCCTGCCGGATCGTGTAGCGCAGCAGCAGGCGCGTGTACTCGCTCAAGGGGAAGCCGGCGCGCAGGCCAAAGCCCAGGACCTTCTGGTCGTACTGCGCCTCGTCCTGCAGGTCGCGGTTGATGTTGTAGATGTCGAAGCCGGCCGCGATGTTGCGGTCCAGGAAATAGGGCTCGGTGAAGCTGAGGTCGATCTGGCTGCGCCGCGACGACAAGCTGAGGCCCAGGCGCAGGTCCTGGCCGCGACCCAGCAGGTTGCGTTCGCGGATCGCGATGTCGCCGACCACCGATTCACTGGTGGAGTAGCCGGCACCCAGCGACAGTTCGCCGGTCGACTTCTCCTGCACCTCGACATTGACGATCGTGCGGTCGGGGGCCGAGCCCTCGACCTGGGTCACGTTCACCTTCTCGAAGAAACCCAGGCTGTTCAGGCGCTGCTTGGAGCGTTCCAGCTTGGCCGTGTTGAAGGCGTCGCCTTCGACCAGGCGGAACTCGCGCCGGATGACGCGGTCCAGCGTGCGGGTATTGCCGGCGATGTCGATGCGCTCGACATAGACGCGCGGCGCTTCCTCGATCTCGTAGGTCAGCGAGATCAGGCGCTGCTCGCGGTCGCGGCGCACGCGCGGCCGGATCTCGACGAAGGCATAGCCCAGGCGGCCGGCCTGGAACGTCAGGTCGTCGATCGTCTTGTCGATCAGGTCGGCATTGTAGGTGTCGCCCTCGACCGTGCGCAGCAGCGGCTGCATCTCCTCGGCCTTGACGTCGGGCAGGCGGCTGTCCACGTCGATCTTGCCGAAGGTGTACTGCTCGCCCTCGTCGACCGTGAACGTGATGATGAAGTCCTGCCGGTCGCGCGTCAGCTCCGCCACGGCGGACACCACGCGGAAGTCGGCATAGCCGCGCGCCAGGTAGTACTTGCGCAGCATTTCCCGGTCATAGGTCAGGCGATCGGGATCGTAGCTGTCGGACGACGAGAAGAAGCGCCACCACGCCGTCTCGCGCGTGGTGATCACCTCGCGCAGGTCGCCGTCGTCATAGATCTTGTTGCCGACAAAGTTGATCCGGGCGATGCCGGTCTTGGGCCCCTCGTCGATCTCGAAGATGAGGTCGATGCGGTTCTGCGGCAGCTGCACGACCTTGGGCTCGACGGCGGCGGCGAAGCGACCGCTGCGGCGGTAGAGCTCGATCAGGCGCTGCACGTCGGCCTGGACCTTGGAGCGCGTGTAGATCACGCGCGGGCGCAGCTGCGTCTCCTTCTCCAGGGCCGAGTCGGAGAGGTCGTCATTGCCCTCGAAGGCGATGCGGTTGATCACCGGATTCTCGACGACGCTCACGATCATCGTGCCGCCCTCGGTCCGGATGCGCACGTCGCCGAACAGGCCAGTCGCGTAGAGCGCCTTGATCGCATCGTCGACGCGCGCCGCGTCGACCGTGTCGCCGGGCTTCAGCTCCATGTAGGAGCGTACCGTCGCATCCTCGATGCGCTGATTGCCTTCGACCGTGATGGCAGAGATCGCGGTGCCGCCAGTGTAGCCGCCGCCCATGTTGCCCAGGCCCGTGGCATCGGGGGCCTGCGCCTGCGCGGCGGTCACGGCTGCGACCGAAGTCAGCGAGCTAACCAGCACCGCGGTGCGTACCAGTCGAAGCACCATCAACTCCCCCCGCACCGCTCAGCTCAGGTGAACAGGCCGACAACGTCCTTGAAGGTCACGAAGACCATCAAGCTGAGGATCAGAAACAGGCCAACGCGAAAGCCATATTCCTGCGCCCGCTCCCCCAGCGGCCGGCCGCGAACGGCCTCGAACGCATAGAACATGAGATGGCCGCCGTCCAGCATGGGAACCGGAAACAGGTTCATCAGCCCGAGGTTTATGGACAGGAGCGCGAGAATCCAGATGAGGCTGGGCGTGCCCTGCTGGGCCGCTTCCCCCATGATCTGCACGATCTTGACCGGTCCTCCCAGGTCCTCGGTCCCCCGGGCCCCTGTGAAGATCTGTCCCACCGCGACCAGCATCGAATTGGTGATCGTGCCGACCTCCTCGGTCGCCACCCACACCGCCGACAGGGGATCGCGCGACTCGAAGACCGCAGCGCCAGAGGAGCGGATGCCCAGGCGCGGGATGCGGGCGCCGCTGGCCGCATCCACCGTGATCTGCGGCGTCACGGTCAGCGTGCGCTCGACCCCGTCGCGCGCGATCAGGACCTGCAGCGGCGTCCCGGTATTGAGCCGGACCATCGCGGGGATGTCCTCGAACCGCTTCACCCGCGTGCCGTCGATCGCCAGGAACGTGTCGCCGGGCAGGAAGCCGGCCGCATGGGCGGCGGAGCCTTCCTCGATCGCCCCGGCCACGGGCGCCGTGTAGGGCTGGCCATAGGCGACGTAGAGGCCCGCCAGCATGAGGATCGCGAGCACGAAATTGGCGACCGGACCGGCCGCGACGATCGCCGCCCGGCGGCCCACGCTCTTGTGGTGGAAGCTGACCTTGCGCTCTTCCTCGGTCAGCGCGCCCAGGTTGCCGTCGGGCCTGCTGGCGCCGTCGGCATCGCCGAAGAACTTGACGTAGCCGCCCAGCGGCAGCCACGAGATCTTCCACTGCGTGCCCTTGCTGTCGGTCCAGGCCAGCGCCCGGCCGCCAAGGCTGATCGCCCGGCCGAAGCCGATCGAGAAGGTCTCGACCCGCACGCCGCACAGGCGGGCGACGATGTAGTGGCCCCATTCGTGCACGAACACCAGGACCGAGAAGCCCAGGATGATCGCCGGCGGGATGTACCAGTGCGAGAAGACGTAGGCGAGGATGGCCTCAAGCGACATCGGGTACACCCATGATGGGAACTGTCAGCGGACGCAGGCGGCGACGGCGTCGCCGGCACGGCGACGGGCTTCCTGGTCCGCCGCCAGGACGTCGTCCAGGCAGCCGACAGGGCCATGGTCCATGGC
Source organism: Zavarzinia sp. CC-PAN008 (assembly GCF_051903925.1). Classification (GTDB taxonomy): domain Bacteria; phylum Pseudomonadota; class Alphaproteobacteria; order Zavarziniales; family Zavarziniaceae. The sequence goes on along the minus strand of NZ_CP173678.1, from coordinate 197,101 downwards.
ATCAAGCGTCTCGTCCACGATGCGCACAATATCGAGAAACCCGACCCGGCGCGACAGGAAGCCGGCGACTGCGACCTCGTTGGCCGCATTGAGCACGACCGGCTTGGCCCCGCCGGCCTTCAGGGCATGGCGGGCCAGGTCCAGGGCGGGGAAGCGGACGGGGTCGGGCGCCTCGAAGGTCAGCTTGCCCAGGGCGGCCAGGTCCAGGCGCGGGGCAGGGGCATGGATCCGCCGCGGCCAGCCCAGCGCATAGGCGATGGGCGTGCGCATGTCGGGGGAGCCCAGCTGGGCCAGGACCGAGCCGTCGCAATAGGCGACCATCGAATGGATCACCGACTGCGGGTGGACCAGGATCTCGATCCGCGCCTCGCCCACCGGGAACAGGTGGTGCGCTTCGATCAGTTCCAGTCCCTTGTTCATCATCGTGGCCGAGTCGACCGAGATCTTGGCCCCCATCGACCAGTTGGGGTGCGCCACCGCCTGTTCCGGCGTGACGCTTGCCATGGCGTCGCGGCTGCGTTCGCGGAAGGGGCCGCCGGAGGCGGTCAGGATCAGCTTCTCGATCGCGTCGACACGATCGAAGTCGAAGCACTGGAAGATCGCGTTGTGCTCCGAATCGACTGGGAGCAGGACCCCGCCGCCGGCCTTGACCGCGGCCGTCATCAGTTCGCCCGCACAGACCAGGCTTTCCTTGTTCGCCAGGGCGACGATCGCGCCACGATGGGCGGCCGCCAGCGTCGCCTGCAGGCCGGCAGCGCCGACAATCGCCGACATGACCCAGTCCGACGGGCGGGCCGCGGCGGCGACGACGGCAGCGCTGCCGGCCGCCACCTCGATCCCCGTGCCGGCCAGGCGCTCCTTCAGCTCAGCATAGCGGCTGGCGTCGCCGGTCACGACCAGGCGCGGGCGCAGCGCCAGCGCCTGCTCGACGAGCAGCGGCAGGTTGCCATAGGCGGTCAGGGCCTCGACCTCGAACGCGTCCGGATTGCGCAACAGCAGGTCGACCGTGCTGGTCCCGACCGATCCGGTGGAACCCAGGATGGTCACGCTGCGCCGGCCGTCCGGCGGCGCGGTCAGCGGCAACGGCCGGCTGTCGATGGTGGTCACGCTCATATCTGCCACTCCCCGAGGGCGGCCAAGGCCAGGGCAAAGGGCGGGGCCACGAACATCAGGCCGTCCAGGCGGTCGAACAGGCCGCCATGGCCTGGAATGAGGCTACCCATGTCCTTCACTCCGAAATGGCGCTTGATCGCCGATTCCATCAGGTCGCCCACCTGGGCGCCGAACCCGGTCAGCGCACCGCCCAGGGCCCAGGCCAGCACGCTGCCGTCCAGGCCGATCGCAAGTGCCGCCAGGGCTCCGGTCAGCGCCGCGCCCGCCACTGCACCATACAGGCCCGAGCGGGTCTTGGCGGGGCTGATGCGCGGCGCCAGCTTGGGCCCCCCGAAGGTGCGCCCGGCGGCGAATGCGGCGCTGTCGGCCGCCCACACCACCAGAAGCAGCCACAGCATCAGGCCCAGGCCCGGCACGCCTTCCAGGCGCAGGGCCAGGAGCGCCAGTACGGGCACGCCGACATAGGCGGTCCCCGCCAGGGCCTTGAACGCCGCTGCAGGCGAGCCGCCCCGCAGCAGGCCCGCGATCACGCCCAGCAGGGCAGTCGCCGCCAGGCAAAGCCAGGCGGGCGTCCAGTCGCCGCCAAAGCCCAGCAGGATCGCCAGCAGCAGGCCGGCCACGCGCAGCCCGTCCTGGACGCCGCGCGCGCCCTCCGCCACCCGGCCCCACTCGTCGGCCAGCAGGACGGCACACAGGGCCAGCGCGGCGGCGAAGATGATTCCGCCAGCCCACACGGCACCCAGCGCCAGCGGCGCCATGACCAGGGACGAGGCAACACGAAGGCCGACGCCACCACCCAGGAATGGCCGTGCAGGGGGAGGACCGCTCACGAGGATGGCGATCCGCACTCAGGCCGTCCGCATTCAGACGGCTCTGGCGCCGAAGCGTCGGTCACGGCAGCCATAGTCATGAATCGCCTGTTCCAGCACGGCCCGGTCGAAATCGGGCCACAAGGTGTCGACGAACACCAGTTCGGAATAGGCACTCTGCCACAGCAGGAAGTTCGACAGGCGCTGTTCGCCAGAGGTGCGGATGATCAGGTCGGGGTCGGGCAGGTCGCCCGTCTGCAGCGTGGCGGCGAACATGGCCTCGTCCACCGCCTCGGGTGCCAGGCGGCCGGCGGCGACGTCCTGCGCCATGCGGCGGCACGCGGCGACGATCTCGGCCCGGCCGCCATAATTGACGGCGATGACCAGCGTCAGGCCGGTATTGCGGACGGTGAGGCGTTCCGAATCCTCGATCAGGGTGACCAGGTCGGCCTTCAGCCTGCTGCGGTCACCGATGAAGCGCACGCGCACGTTCTCGGCATGCAACTCGGCCAGTTCGCGGCGCAGGTAGAGGCGGAACAGGCCCATCAGGTCGCTGACCTCGTCGGCCGGGCGCTTCCAGTTCTCGGACGAGAAGGCATAGAGCGTCAGGCAGCCGATGCCCAGGTCGGCGGCCGCCTTGACCACCCGGCGCACGGCCTCGACCCCGCGCCGGTGACCGAAGGCCCGGGGCAGGTGGCGCGCCTTGGCCCAGCGGCCATTGCCATCCATGATGATGGCGATGTGCCGGGGCAGGGCGTCGGGGACCGGTCGCTCGGCGGTCAACATCGGGCCACTCCCGTCAACAGACACGCGGTCCGGGCACCATCCCGGCCCCCGCTCAGACCTTCAGGATGTCCTGTTCCTTGGCCGCGTGGGCACTGTCGATCTGCTTGATCACCTTGTCGGTCATCGACTGGACCTCGTCCTCGTAAAGGCTCTGGTCGTCCTCGCTGATCTTGCCATCGCGCTGCATGCGCTTCAGCAGGTCCATGCCGTCGCGCCGGACGTTGCGCACCGCGATCTTGGCGTTCTCGGCATAGCGCGCGGACAGCTTGGCTAGTTCCTGGCGGCGCTCGGCGTTCAGCTCAGGGATGGGAATGCGGATTGTCGCCCCCTCGGTCTGGGGGTTCAGGCCCAGGCCCGCATTGCGGATCGCCTTGTCGACGGCACCAGCCAGGCCCCGGTCCCAGACCGAGACGGTCAGCAGGCGCGCCTCCGAGACGGAGACGGTCGCCACCTGGTTGATCGGCATGGTGGCGCCATAGGCGTCGACCGTCACGGGGTCGAGCAGGCTGGGCGATGCCCGGCCCGTGCGCAGGCCGGCATATTCCTGGCGCAGCACTTCCAGCGCCCCGTTCATGCGGCGCTCCAGCGCCTCCAGATCCGGTTCATCCGACACGGTTCATTCCCCTTCGTCGATGATCGTGCAACGGCCCGTGCCCGACAAGACCTGGGCCAGGCCGCCGTCGACATGAAGCGAGAACACCAGGATCGGGATCTGGTTTTCACGGGCCAGGCTGATCGCGGAGGCGTCCATGACCTTCAGGTCCTGGTTCAGCACGTCGCGATAGGTCAGGCGCTCGTAGCGCGTCGCCTTGGGATCGTGCTTGGGGTCGGCGGTATAGACGCCGTCGACCTGCGTGCCCTTGAGCAGGGCGTTGCAGCCCATCTCGGCGGCGCGCAGGGCGGCCGCGGTATCGGTCGTGAAGAACGGATTGCCGGTCCCCGCGGCAAAGATCACGACCCGGCCCTTCTCCATGTGCCGGATCGCCCGGCGCCGGACATAGGGCTCGCAGATCGAGGTCATCGGGATCGCCGACAGGACGCGCGTCGGCGTGCCCAGGCGCTCCAGCGCGTTCTGCATGGCGAGTGCGTTCATCACGGTCGCCAGCATGCCCATGTAGTCGGCCGACGCGCGTTCCATGCCGCGCGCCGAACCTTCCAGGCCGCGATAGATGTTGCCGCCGCCGATGACCAGGCACATCTGGTGCCCGGCCCCGACGACCTGCACGACCTCGCGGGCGATCCGCTCGACCGTGCCGGTGTCGATGCCGAACGCGCGGTCGCCCATCAGCGCCTCGCCCGACACCTTGAGCAGCGCCCGTTTGTAGCGGGGCGTGGGTTGTGGACCCTCGGCGCTCGGCATGGCGGTTCTCCTCAGCGGGCGGCGGCGGCCACTTCGGCTGCGAAGTCGCTCTTCTCCTTCTCGATGCCGTCGCCCAGCTGGAAGCGGACGAAGCCCGCGACCGACACCGGCGCGCCGGCATCCTTGGCCGCGTCCTCGACCAGCTTGCCGATCTTGGTCTTCTGGTCGTGGACCGAAACCTGCTCCAGCAGGCAGACCTCCTCGTAGTACTTCCGGATGCGGCCCTCGATCATCTTGTCGACGACGTTCTGGGGCTTGCCGGACGCGAGCGCCTGCTCGGAGAAGATCGCCCGCTCGCGCTCGACCAGGGCGGGATCCAGGTCGGCCTGGCTCAGCGATGCGGGGTTGGTCGCGGCGACATGCAGCGCGATCTGGGTGCCCAGCGTCTCCAGCACGTCGGCCTTGCCGGCGCTCTCCAGCGCCACCAGGACGCCGATCTTGCCGAGGCCAGGGGCGACCTTCGAGTGGACATAGGACGCGATGACGCCCTGGCCCACCGACAGGCGGCGGACGCGGCGCAGCGTCATGTTCTCGCCGATCGTGGCGATCAGGTCGGTCAGGCTATCGCCGACCGACTTGCCCGTCGCCGGATAGGCCGCGGCGCCCAGGCCCTCGACCGTGCCGTCGCCGCCGACCGCGATATCGGCCACGTTGCGCACGAAGTCCTGGAACTTGTCATTGCGCGCGACGAAGTCGGTCTCGGAATTGATCTCGACCACGGCGCCTGCGGTGCCGCTGACGGCGACACCGACCAGGCCCTCGGCGGCGACGCGGCCCGCCTTCTTGGCAGCCTGGGACAGGCCCTTCTTGCGCAGCCAGTCGATTGCGGCCTCAAGGTCGCCGTTGTTCTCCGCAAGCGCCTTCTTGCAATCCATCATGCCGGCGCCGGTCTTGGTGCGCAGGTCCTTGACCAGTGCGGCTGATACCTCGGCCATCTTGGGCTCCTGGGAATACGTCTACTGGGAATTCGGGTACGCAGAAATACGGGGCCGCATGGGTTTGCGGCCCCGTCAATCGATCAGAACGTGGCCACCGCTCAGTGCGCGGTCGGCTGCTCCTCGAAGACGACGGGCTCGCCCTCGGCACCCAGCGTCGGGTCCTCGGCAGCACCGGGATCGTCATAGGCTTCCTCGACCAGCGGCTCGTCCGAGCCGCCGACATCGATGCCGCTCTCGGTCATCTCGGCCTGGATGCCGTCCAGCACGGCGCGCGCGACCAGCTCGCAATAGATGTTGATGGCGCGCAGGGCGTCGTCATTGCCGGGGATCGGATAGGTGATGCCGTCCGGGTTCGAGTTCGAATCCAGGATCGCCACGACCGGGATGCCCAGCTTGCGCGCCTCGCTGACCGCGATGTCTTCCTTGTTCGTGTCGATCACGAACAGGATGTCGGGCAGGCCGCCCATGTCCTTGATGCCACCCAGCGCGCGCTCCAGCTTTTCCTTCTCGCGGCTCAGGTTCAGCTGTTCCTTCTTGGTCAGGCCCAGGGCCTCACCCTTCAGCTGCTCCTCGAGCGTGCGCAGGCGCTTGATCGAGACCGAGATCGTCTTCCAGTTGGTCAGCATGCCGCCGAGCCAGCGATGGTTGACATAGTACTGGCCACAGCGCTGGGCCGCCTCGGCGATCGGCTGCGAGGCCGGGCGCTTGGTGCCCACGAACAGGACGCGGCCGCCGCCCGCGACGACGTCGCGGATGGTCTGCAGCGCGCGGTACAGGGCCGGCACCGTCTGGCTCAGGTCGATGATGTGGATGTTGTTGCGCACGCCGAAGAGGTAGGGGCCCATCTTCGGGTTCCAGCGGTGGGTCTGGTGGCCGAAATGAACGCCCGCTTCCAGCAACTGGCGCATCGAGAACGTAGGCAGTGCCATTGAACCTGTATCCTTCTCCGGTTCTATCGTCAGCGGGTGTCATCCAGGACCGGGAAGGTTCTGGACACCGGATCGGCGTTCACGGGGATTGACCCGGAAACGGCGTAAGCCCGCATGCGGAATGGCGCGAGTGTCTAGTGAAACTCCGCCCAAATTGCAAGTCCGGTCCTGAGCCCGGGCAGTCCCCGCGCTAGGGCGCGCCGTCCTTGCGCCAGACCAGGACCGCCGTCTTGCCCAGGCGAAAGGCGGTCAGCGGGTCGAGAAGGCGCGATGCCGGGACCATCAGCCGGTCCCAGACCTGCATCTGCCCGCCCGAGGCGGCCTCCTTCCGCAGGACGAAGCGATTGGCGGCGGAGGCCATGATGCCGACACTGTCCAGGTAGCGTGCCCGGACCACGGCGAGGCCCGGCGGCGTCAGCGCGCGCAGGGCCGGCAGGGTATAGCGGCGGAAATGGCCGACCGCCTCGTCCATCGGGCTGAACAGCCATTGATGGGCTGGGGCCACGACGACCAGGTGTCCGCCCGGCGCCAGGCGGGCGGCGGCAGCGGCCACCTCCGCCCGGTCGTCGGCAATGTGCTCCAGCACGTCGACATAGAGGATCGTGTCGAAGCGCGCCTCGGCCGGCAGGCTTGCCAGCGTGCCCTGCAGGACGGTGACGCCGCGACCGTCCAGGCGGCGCGCAATCTCCGCCGCCAGGGCCGGGTCCGGCTCGACGCAGGTCCACTGCGTACCGGGTCCGGCCAGGTAGCGGACATTGCTGCCCAGGCCTGCGCCAATGTCGGCGACGCGGCCGCGGATGAACGGCCGCACCTGGGCCGCCCAGTACGACTTCCAGTTCACGGCACCTTCGAACAGCGCAAGCTCGCCGCCGGAATAGTGGAAGGAGGACTGGTCGCCCGCCGCCGTCATGGCTGCGGAGCCGACGCAGGCATCGCCGATGGCCGATTTGTCATGGTTCCAGATTGCCCAGGTTCAAGGCGCCGCGTTCGTGCCAGGATCCTAGCATGGAGACCATCGTGCAGAACGCGCCCGACCGCGCGGCCTTCATCCAGGCCAATACCCGCCTGCTGGCCGTGCCGCATGCGCCGGAACTCAGCCTCTACCTGGCGGACGAGGCCGTGCCGCTGTGGCTGAAGACCGAGGAGGAGCTGGAGGCCGAGGGCCTGCCGCCGCCGTTCTGGGCCTTTGCCTGGGCCGGGGGGCAGGCGCTGGCCCGCTATATCCTCGACCGGCCCGGCCTGGTCGCGGGGCGGCGGGTGCTCGACTTCGCCAGCGGCTCGGGCATCGTCGCGATCGCGGCCGCCCGATCGGGGGCGGCGCATGTCCTGGCCAGCGAGGTCGATGCCTTCGCGGTCGCGGCCATCGCCATGAACGCTATGGTGAATGGCGTGGCGGTCGAGGCAGCCTTGGCCGACGTGATCGACCAGGACGGCGGCTGGGACGTCGTGCTGGCGGGCGACGTCTGCTACGAGCGGCCGCTGGCGGAGCGCATCACCGCCTGGCTTGGCCGGCTCGCGGCGCGCGGTGCGGTGGTGCTGATCGGCGACCCCGGGCGCTACTACCTGCCCAAGGACCGCCTGGAGAAGCTGGCCGAGTACAGCGTGCCCACCAGCCGCGCGCTGGAGGATGCCGAGATCAAGCGCACCGCCGTGTGGACCTTCACGCCGCCTGCCACCCCGCCGGTCGCCTCAGGCGGCTTGCAGGAGCGGACGCAGCGGCAGGCTTGACCCGGCGTCGAAGGTGAACGGCCGCGCCACGCCGAACCCCTGCACGAAGTCGACGCCCATCTGTCGCAGTTCCTCCGCCATCTCGGCGCATTCGACGAACTCGGCGATGGTCTGCTTGCCCATCACCCGGCCGATGCCGGCCATCATGGCGACGATGGCGCGGTCCTGCGGGTCGGTCATGACGTCGCGGATGAAGCTGCCGTCGATCTTCAGGTAGTCGACCGGCAGCCGCTTCAGGTAGCTGAACGAGCACATGCCCACGCCGAAATCGTCCAGCGCGAAGCGGCAGCCCATGGCGCGCAGCGCCGCGATGAAGTGCGCCGCGTCGTCCATGTTCGAGATCGCGCTGGTCTCCGTGATCTCGAAGCAGATCATGGAGGGCGGGACGGGGTGCTGCGCGAACTGCGCCTCCAGGAATTGCAGGAATGTCTCGTCGCCGATCGTGACGCCGGAGAGGTTGATGGCGCAGGTGGCGATGGGCGAGGCGCCCTGCCGGGTCAGCCGGCGGCTCAGCGTCGCGAACGCGGTGCGGATGACCCAGCGATCGATCGCCGGCATCAGGCCGAAGCGCTCCGCCGCGGGGATGAACGCCGCGGGCGGTACCGTCCCGCCATGGCCGTCGCGCAGCCGCACCAGCAGTTCGATGTGCTGGCCGTGCGCGTCGGCCGTGCCCAGCGGCACGATCTCCTGCGCCTCGAGGAAGAACAGGTCGCCTTCCAGTGCCTCGTGGATGCGCTGGGCCCAATTCATCTCGCCCGAGCGCTGACGCAGCGCCGCGTCGTCGTGCTTGTGCACGTGGATGCGGTTGCGACCCTTCTCCTTGGACATGTAGCAGGCGAGATCGGCAAAGCTCATCGCCTCCTCCAGCGTCACGGACGCCTCGTCCACATGGACCAAGCCGATGCTGGCGCCGGTGGCGAAGGCCCGGCCGTCCCAGACGAAGCCCAGGTCCTGCACCGCGACGCGCAGGCGCTCCATGATCTCGGTCATCTGGCTGGCGGGGCAGTCCCGGAGCAGCACGCCGAACTCGTCGCCGCCCAGCCTGGCCAGGAGGTCGACGCCGCGCAGGTGCGAGGCAAGTGTCGCCGCAATGCGCCGCAGCAGGGCGTCGCCAGCCTTGTGGCCGCAGGTGTCGTTGACGATCTTGAACTGGTCCAGGTCGACGAATGCCAGGGCGTGGCCGGGCCCGCCCGGGGCGATGCGCGACAGCGCGGCCCGCACCTGCGCCTCGAACGAGCGGCGGTTGGCAAGACCCGTCAGCGTGTCGTGCGCCGCCTGCCACGACAACTCGCCCTCCACGTTCTGGCGATGCTCCAGGAAGCGGCGGACCCGCCACACGGTCAGCGTGATCAGAAGGGCGGCCATGAACAGGTTGATGGCGGTCAGGATGTTCTGGATCTGGCGCGACGCCGCCCCCAAGGCTTCCGAGAAGGCGGATGCAAGCGGGCTCAGGCGCTGGCCCACGGCGTCGACCCGGGCCTTCCAATAGGTGACGCGGGGCCCGCTCATGGTGCCGCGGTCGACCTCGCGCTCGATCGCGCGGGCGGTCGCCTCGACCTCCGCGATGACGGCGTCGGTCCGGCGCCAGAAGACGACGGCGTCGTCCAGCATCGGCACGCCGGAGAAGGTCTCCAGCAGCCAGATCAGCAACGGCACGTCGGCGGGATCGTTGCGGCCGGCGATGAAGCCGGCATGGGCTGCCGCGTGGTCCGTGTCGTCGCGCTCGATCTCCAGGCGGGCCAGGCGGTCGCCGCGGGGGACCGACATGTTTTCGTGGAACGACGCCAGATAGTGCTCGTCCTGCGTGTCGACATAGCGTGCCAGGCTGTAGATCGCGCTGTTCGACGCCTTGGTCCATTGGCTTTCGCCGGCGACATAGGCCCGGGCCGCAGACAGCAGCGACAGGCTGAACGCCGCGAAGAAGGCCTGCATCAGGATGATCGCGACGAACGGGGCCACGATCATGAGCAGGCCGCGCGGCGCCTGCAGGGTGCGGTGCAGGGCTGCGGCGCGGGTCGCAAGGCGCATCAGCGTGGGGTGCAGGCCGGGCATGGCGCGGCCATCGGGCAGGAGCATCGTCATGTTGTATCGACTATGAACAACATGTGCGGGTTTTGCAAGTCGAAACTGCTTCTGCCTCTACCCTGCCGTGTGGGGGATCGTTGGGCCTCTGTACCGACCGGGCTACAGCGTATCGGCCAGCAGGGCCTCGATGATGCGGCTGCGCAGGGCGATGACGCCCCGGGAATAGCCGCCCGGATTCTGGATCGCGCGCAGGGCGCGGGCCTCGAACAGGGCCGAAATGATCTCCATCCGTGTCGCCCGCGTCTCGGCGTCCCAGTGGGGCCTGGCGCGCGCGAACATGCGCTGCATCGACTCGCGTGTTTCCCGATCCGCCCATTCGACCAGGGCGGCAATCTCCGGATTGCGCGATGCTTCGGCGGCGATCTCGACCGTCAGGCCCGATTCCAAGCGGTCCATGCCTTCGGGATCGGGGGGGCGTTCCTCGCTCAGGCTCACCAGGTTGCTGAGGTCGCCGGCCAGGCGCTCGAAGAAGGCCTGCCGATTTGCGACTGTAGTCTCAACAATCGCGCGGATGATATCGTTCTTGGAACTGAAGTGGCGGTAGATCTGGCCGACGCTCAGTTGGGCGGACGCCGCGATGTGGTCCATGCTGGTCTGGTGGAAGCCGCGTCGGCTGAACCCGGCCTTGGCGGCGGCGATGATCTGGGCGCGGCGTTCCTCGGCCAGGTCCTGCCGGCGCGTCGCATCCTGTCGGCGTGGCTCTTCCGGTCGGCGTGGCTCTTCCGGCCGGCGGGCGGGCCGGGTTTGCGGGGATTTCCCGGCCTGCGGGGTGGCGGCGATCCCGTCCGGGGGCGGCGTATTGTTGCAGTGCAGCAATGCGTGGCCGGTCTGGGGCTTGCTTTTTCCTGCGGACAAGCAATATTCCGGCTGAAAGTGAGAACGAGCGTTCACTCTATCTCGTGAGGCGGCGTGTCGACAATGCGGATCTTCCATCTGGCAGGCGCCGTGGCCGCCCTCGCGATGCTTGCTGCCTGCGGCGATGAGCCGGGCCAGGCCAATGCCCAGCAGCAGGCGCCCCCACCACCCCAGGTTGGCATCATCACCCTGGCGCCGCAGCGCGTGCCGCTCGACACCGAGCTGGCCGGCCGCACGAGTGCGTTCCAGGTGTCGGAAGTGCGGCCCCAGGTCTCGGGCATCATCAAGGCGCGCCTGTTCGCGGAGGGCTCCGACGTCCAGGCCGGCCAGCCGCTCTACCAGATCGACGACGCGACCTACCGCGCCGCCTTCGAGCAGGCCAAGGCCCAGGCCGCGGCAACGCAGGCCAACATCGAGTCGCTGCGCCTGCGGGCCGAGCGCTATGCCGGGCTGGTGCGTGTCAACGGCGTCAGCCGGCAGGAGGCCGACGACGCCAAGGCTGCCTACCAGCAGGCCCAGGCCGCCGTCGCCGCGGACCGCGCGGCGCTCCAGGCCGCGCAGATCAACCTGAACTACACGACCCTGGCGGCCCCGATCTCCGGCCGCATCGGGCGCTCGAGCGTGACGGCCGGTGCCCTGGTCACGGCCAGCCAGGCCACGGCGCTGGCCACGATCATGCAGCTGGACCCGATCTACGTCGACATCACCCAGTCCAGCCAGGAGATCCTGGCCCTGAAGCGGCAATTCGCCAGCGGCGGGTCCGCCCCCGTCGACGCGCCCGTCTCGCTGCGGCTGGAGGACGGCACCGAGTACGCCCTGAAGGGCAAGCTGGAGTTCACCGAGGTGGGCGTGGACGCGGCAACGGGCACCGTGACGCTGCGCGCCCAGTTCCCCAATCCCGATGGCCTGCTGCTGCCCGGCATGTTCGTGCGCGCGGTGCTGACCCAGTCGGTCCAGGACGACGCCATCCTGGCGCCGCAGCAGGGGGTTGCGCGCAACAACAAGGGCGAAGCCACGGCCATGGTCCTGACCGCCGACAATACGGTTGAATCGCGCATCCTGGTCACGCCGCGCACCGTCGGCACCAGCTGGCTGGTCACCGACGGGCTCAAGGCGGGTGACCGCCTGATCGTCGACGGTCTGCAGAAGATCCGCCCGGGTGCGAAGGCCGTGCCGGTGGAGGCCGACCTGGCCGCGATCGCGAACAATCCGCGCATCGTCCAGTAGGACGGCCAGGAGAGTCCCGCCATGGCTAAGTTCTTCATCGCGCGGCCGATCTTCGCGATCGTCATCGCCATCATCATCATGCTGGCGGGGGCTACCTCGATCTTCTCGCTGCCGGTGTCGCAGTATCCCGACATCGCGCCGCCGACCGTCACGATCTCGGCCAGCTATCCGGGTGCCTCGGCCGCGACGCTGGAAAACAGCGTGACCAAGGTGATCGAGCAGCAGCTGAAGGGCATTGACGGCCTGCTCTACTTCTCGTCGACCAGCCAGTCGTCGGGCCAGGCCTCGATCACCGTCACGCTGGAGCAGGGCACCGATCCCGACATCGCCCAGGTCCAGGTCCAGAACAAGGTGCAGCAGGCGCTCAACCGCCTGCCCCAGGCGGTGCAGGCGCTGGGCGTCACGGTCGCCAAGTCGCAGTCGGACTTCCTGATGATCGTCGGCCTCTATGACGAGACCGACCGGGCGACCAATATCGACATTTCCGACTTCATGATCAGCAACCTCGTCGATCCGCTCAGCCGGCTCGAAGGGGTGGGCGACGTCACGGTGTTCGGGGCGCAGTACGCCATGCGCATCTGGCTCGACCCGGGCAAGCTCAACTCGTTCGGCCTGATGCCGTCCGACGTGACCAGCGCGATCCAGGCGCAGAATACCCAGGTCTCGGCGGGCGAGGTGGGGGCAAGGCCGGCCCTGCCGGGTCAGATGCTGAACGCGACCGTCACCGCCCTGTCGCGCCTGCAGACGGCTGAGGAGTTCGAGAACATCATCCTGCGCAGCGACACGAGCGGGGCGACGGTGCGCCTGCGCGACGTCGCCAGGGTTGAGCTGGGGGCCGAGAACTACGGCACGACGTCGCGCTTCAACGGCCATCCTTCGGCCGGCATTGCGGTGCAGCTGGCCTCAGGCGCCAATGCGCTCTCCGTTGCCGACCTGGTCAAGGCGCGGGTCGCCGAACTGGAGCCAACCTTCCCCGAGGGCTATGTCGTCGCCTATCCGATCGATTCGACCGAGTTCGTGCGCATCTCGATCGAGGAGGTGATCAAGACCCTGGTCGAGGCGATCTTCCTGGTCCTGATCGTAATGTTCGTGTTCCTGCAGAACTGGCGGGTCACGATCATTCCGATGATCGCCGTGCCGGTCGTCCTGCTGGGCACGTTCGGCATCCTGTCGGCGCTGGGCTTCTCGATCAACACCCTGACCCTGTTCGCAATGGTGCTGGCGATCGGCCTGCTGGTCGACGACGCGATCGTGGTGGTCGAGAACGTCGAGCGCATCATGCGGGAGGAAGGCCTTCCCCCGCGCGAGGCGACCATCAAGTCGATGGAGGAGATCACCCCCGCCCTGGTCGGCATCGTGCTGGTGCTGACCGCGGTGTTCCTGCCGATGGCCTTCTTCGGCGGCTCGGTCGGCGTGATCTATCGCCAGTTCTCGGTCACCATCGTTTCGGCCATGGCGCTGTCGCTGCTGGTCGCGATCGTGCTGACGCCGGCGCTGTGCGCCACGATCCTGCGCCCGGTGCATATCGACCCGGCGACGCAGCGCGGCTTCTTCGGCTGGTTCAACCGCTGGTTCGGGCGGACGCAGCAGCGCTATGGCCGCGGCGTCGGCTTCGTCGCCCGGCGGCCCGTGACCTTCATGGCGCTGTTCGTCGTCGTGATCGGCCTGCTGGCGGTCATGTTCACGCGGATGCCGACCAGCTTCCTGCCGGACGAGGACCAGGGCCAGGCCTTCGTCGTCTACACGCTGCCCTCCGGCGCGACCACGGCGCGCACGCAGACCATGGCGATGAAGGTGCAGGAGTACTTCGCGGAGCACGAGCCCCACAACGTGAAGGGCGTCTTCACCCTGGCCGGCTTCAGCTTCAACGGCTCGGGCCAGAACGCCGGCATGGCCTTCCTCACCATGCATAATTGGGACGACCGCCCGGGGGCCGAGAATTCGGCCCAGGCGATCGCCAACCGCGCTATGGCTCATTTCTCGCAGGAACGCGATGCCCAGGTCTTTGCCCTGGTCCCGCCGTCGGTGCGTGCGCTGGGGCGCTCCGCCGGCTTCGAGATGTGGCTGCAGGACCCCCAGGCCAGCGGCCACGCGGCGCTGATGCAGGCGCGCAATCAGGTCCTGGGCGGCGCCGCCAAGGAGCCTTCCGTGATGGCGGTGCGGCCCAACGGGCTTGAGGATACGGCTCAGCTGCACATCGAGATCGACCAGGCCAAGGCCGGCGTGCTCGGCCTGTCCCAGGCCGACATCAACAGCACCCTGTCCACGGCCTGGGGCGGGACCTATGTGAACGACTTCATCGACCGCGGCCGAGTCAAGCGCGTGTATGTCCAGGGCGACGCGCCGTTCCGCTCGGCGCCGGAGGACCTGAACCAGTGGTACGTCCGGGGCAGCACGGGCGCCATGACGCCGTTCTCGGCCTTCACCACCAGCGAGTGGACCTACGGCTCGCCGCAGCTGCAGCGCTTCAACGGGCTGGCCGCCGTGCAGATCCAGGGCGCGCCCGCGCCAGGGCAGAGCACGGGTGCCGCGATGGATACGATGCAGCGCCTGGTCGATGGGGTGGAGGGCGACTATTCGCTGGCCTGGAGCGGCATCAGCTTCCAGGAGCGGCTGTCGAGCGGGCAGGCGCCCATCCTCTACGCGCTCTCGATCCTGGTCATCTTCCTGTGCCTGGCGGCACTCTATGAAAGCTGGTCGATCCCGCTGTCGGTCCTGCTGGTCATTCCGCTGGGCGTGATCGGGGCCGTGCTGGCGGCGACCGCCCGCGGCCTGACCAACGACATCTTCTTCCAGGTGGGCCTGCTGACGACGATCGGCCTGTCGTCCAAGAACGCGATCCTGATCGTCGAGTTTGCCGAGGCCGGGGTGAAACGCGGCATGACCGCGTTCGATGCCGCGGTCGAGGGGGCGGTCCTGCGCCTGCGTCCCATCCTGATGACGTCGTTGGCCTTCACCGCCGGCATCCTGCCGCTGGCGCTCGCCACCGGCGCGGGTGCTGCCAGCCAGAACGACATCGGCACCGGCGTCATCGGTGGCGTGCTGACCGGCACCTTCTTCGGCATCTTCATGGTCCCGCTCTTCTTCGTGCTGGTGCACCGGCTGTTCGGCCAGCGGCACCCGGAGCCGGTCGCCGCCCCGCAGCCTGCGGAATAGGGTTTCAATGCGCATTCCGTTGATCGCCGTCTCGGCGCTGGGCCTGCTGGCGGCCTGTTCCACGCTGGAGCCCGAGTACGAGCAGCCGCCGGCCCCGGTGCCGGCATCGCTGCCCCAGGGCGGGGCCTACCCGCCCGCCGGCGCCGGCCAGTACGACCTGACCGCGCTGCGCTGGACCGACTTCTTCACCGATGGCCAGCTGCGCACCGTCCTGGCGCTGGCCCTCGCCAACAACCGCGACCTGCGCGTGGCGGCCGGCAATGTCGTTGCGGCCCGGGCCCGCTATCGGGTGCAGGATTCGAACCGCCTGCCCGATGTCCGTGGCGGGGCGGACGGCGCGTACCAGATCACGCCCAGCGGGCCGGGCCGCGAGATCGAATCGCGGAGCTATTCCGTGTCGGTCGGCTTCAGCGCCTTCGAGCTTGACCTGTTCGGCCGGCTGAAGAGCCTGTCCAACCAGGCGCTGCAATCCTATTTCGCGACCGAATGGGCGGCGCGCGCCACGCGCATCAGCCTGCTGGCCGAGACGGCGCGTGCCTACCTGACCCTGGCTGCCGACCGCGACCTGCTGCGCATTGCGGGCGAGACGCTGGCTTCGGCGCAGACCTCGCTCGACCTGACCCAGCGCCGCTTCGAGGGCGAAGTCGCGTCCGAGCTGGACGTGGTCCAGGCCCGCACCATCCTGGAGCAGGCGCGGGCGGACGTTGCGGCCTTCACCACGCTGGTCGAGCAGGACCGCAATGCGCTGGACCTGCTGGTTGGCGCCCGCGTGGCCGACGCCCTGCTGCCCGAGGGGCTGGGCCGCGACTACACCCTGGCGGCGCTGCCCGCCAACCTGGATTCGCGGGTGCTGCTGCGCCGGCCAGACGTGCTGCAGGCCGAATACGCCCTGCGCGCGGCGAATGCCAATATCGGCGCGGCGCGCGCCGCGTTCTTCCCGACGATCTCGCTCACGACGTCGGCCGGGCTGTCCAGCACCGACCTGGGGCGCCTGTTCAGCGATCCGTCGCAGGTCCTGCTGTTCAACCCGTCGATCTCGATCCCGATCTTCAACGCGGGCGAGAACGAGGCCAACCTGGATTTGGCCCAGGCCCAGCGGGATGTCGCCGTCTCGACCTATGAGCGGGCGATCCAGGTCGCCTTTCGCGAGGTCGCCGATTCGCTGGCGCAACAGGGCACGATCGACCGGCAGCTCGCCGCCCGTGCCGCCAATGTCGAGGCGGCGCAGACCAGCTATCGCCTGTCGAATGCGCGCTATGATGCCGGGGTCGACACGTTCCTGAACACGCTGGACGCCCAGCGCACGCTCTACCAGGCGCAGCAGGCCCTGGTCTCGACCCGCCTCACGCGCGCGGCGAACCTGGTGACGCTGTATGCGACCGTCGGCGGCGGCCTGGCCGGCGACTATGCCCCGGGCGAGCCCGTTATCGGCCTTACGCCGACCCAGCCCGCCGACCCCGAGGTGGACGGCGCTCCCGCCTCAGCCGGTCCCGGCTGAGCGTGCTGGACGCCTCAGCGGGGTGGGGGTTGGTTTCGACTCTGCCACACAGAGCGTTCCCGCCCGTCCAGGCCGCGGACGAATACCACGGCCTCGTACTTCAGTTGGACAGAGAGAAGGGCGGCGTCTGTCGCGGCCTTGATCGCGGCTTTCTGCGAGCGATATGGGCCAAAGGACGAGCCGTCCAGTTCAATGACCCAGCCCCGCGTTTCGTGCAGGACGAGGTAGCGCGCTAGGCGGGGTGTGGGAGCACGACTCATGCGCCGCAGATGGTACGACGTGATATAGTCAGTATGCCAGCGAACAGACGCGGATCCGTGTCTGTTTTGGGTGAACATTATGTCGCTGGCGTTGCCTCGGCAGCGACGCACCGCTATGCAACACTCAACAATCGGCCCTGAAGCCCGGCACGGTCATGCGTGCCCCCCGGGCGCCGCCCATCGTTCTGCCAACCATGCGAGGCGACGCGTTGAAGACGCTGCTGCTGACCCCGGGCCCCCTGACCACCAGCGATGCGACGCGCGCGGCGCTGAACCGGGACTGGGGCTCACGCGATGGCGACTTCGTGGCGATGAGCGAGCGCGTGCGCGCCAGGCTGGCCGCGCTGGCCGGTGTTGCCGACACGCACGAGGCGGTGCCGGTCCAGGGCAGCGGCACCTTCGCGGTCGAAGCGGCGATCCAGACCCTGCTGCCGCGCGACGGGCGCCTGCTGGTCCTGGTCAATGGTGCCTATGGCCGGCGCATGGTGGAGATGGCGCATCGCCTGGGCCGCGCCGTGACCGCGCTGGAGGTGGCGGAGGATGCGGCCATCGATCCCGCGGCGGTCGCCCTGGTCCTGGCGCAGGACCAGGCCGTCACCGACGTGGCGCTGGTCCATTGCGAGACGACCAGCGGCCTGCTGAACCCGCTGGAGGCGATTGCCGGCGTCGTGGCCGCCGCCGGGCGCGGCCTGATGGTCGACGCCATGAGTTCGTTCGGCGGCGTACCGATCGACGGCCGCGCGGCCCCGTTCAAGGCGCTGATGGCCTCGGCCAACAAGGGGCTGGAGGGCGTGCCGGGCCTGGGCTTCGTGCTGGTCGAGCGCCAGGCCCTGCGTGCGGCCCGCGGCACGGCCAGCAGTCTGAGCCTGGACCTGCACGCGCAATGGCAGGGTTTCGTGGCCAACGGGCAGTGGCGCTTCACGCCCCCGACCCAGGTGGTGGCCGCCTTGGACGCCGCACTGGACCAGCTCGACGCCGAAGGCGGCGTCGCCGGGCGTCACGCCCGCTACAGCGCCAACTGCCGCATCCTGGTCGAGGGGATGGCGCGGCTGGGCTTCGAGACCTATGTCGCCCCTGGGCTGCAGGCGCCGGTTATTGTGACCTTCCGCCCGCCGGCGGGCGACTGGTTCGACTTCGACGAGATGTATGCCTGGCTGCACGGCCGCGGCATCGTGATTTATCCGGGCAAGCTGACGGCTGAGCCCAGCTTCCGCATCGGCTGCATCGGGGCCGTGGGGCCGGACGACATGGCGCGCGCCGTGGCCGCCATCGCCACCTTCGTGGCCGAGCGTCGGGGCGTCGCCGCCGAGCCGGCGCTCGCCCGGGCCTGATGCCGCCTCTCCCACCGTCCCCCAGTCCAGGAGCTTGAGCATGACCGACCGGGCCGCCAGCCAGCGTCCGTTCCAGATGGTGGAGGGCGGCCGCGGGGGCCGCGACAGTCGGCCCGCCGCCTTGCGCCGCCTGCTGACCCAGGCGGACCTTGCCTTCATCATGGAGGCGCATTCCGGCCTGTCTGCCAAGATCGTGGAGGAGGCGGGCTTTGCCGGGATCTGGGCGTCCGGCCTGTCCATGTCGGCGATGCTGGGCCTGCGTGACAACAACGAGGCATCCTGGACCCAGGTCCTGGACATGCTGGAATACATGGCCGACGCGACCAGCCTGCCGATCCTGGTCGACGGCGACACCGGCTATGGCAATTTCAACAATGTCCGTCGCCTGGTGCGCAAGCTGGGCGAGCGCGGCATTGCCGGCGTCTGCATCGAGGACAAGCTGTTCCCAAAGACCAACTCGTTCATTGGCGAGGCGCAACCCCTGGCCGATATCGAGGAGTTCTGCGGCCGCATCCGTGCGGGCAAGGACGCCCAGACCGACGACGACTTCTCGATCGTGGCGCGGGTCGAGGCGCTGATCTCCGGCCATTCGATGGACGAGGCGCTGCGCCGGGCCGAGGCCTATCACCAGGCCGGCGCCGATGCGATCCTGATCCATTCGAAGAAGGCCCATGCGGGCGAGATCATCGGCTTCATGGAGCGCTGGGGCGACCGGGCGCCCGTCGTCATCGTGCCGACCATGTACCACGCAACGCCGGCGGACGTGTTCCGGAAGGCCGGCATTGCCATGGTCATCTGGGCCAACCACCTGATCCGCTCGTCGATCACGGCGATGCGGGAGGCCGCGCGCCAGATCCGCGACAGCGAGTCCCTGGGCGCTGTCGAGGGTCGGGTGGCCAGCGTCCACGACATCTTTGCCCTGATGGGCAATGACGAGCTGGAGGAGGCATCGGCCCGCTATCTGCCGGCGGTGGCTCCGCCGCGCGCCATCGTGCTGGCCGCATCCCGCGGGAGCGAGTTGGGCGCCCTGACCGCGGAGCAGCCCAAGTGCATGGTCGACATTCGCGGCCGGCCGCTGTTGCGCCACCTGGTCGACACGCTGGGCAGCAGCGGCGTGCGCGGCGTCACCGTCGTGCGCGGCTACCGGGCGGAGGCGATCGCACTGGACGGCATCGCCACGGTCGACAATCCCGATTACGCGGTGACGGGGGAGGCGGCCTCCCTCGCCTGCGCGCTGGAGGCGCTGACCCAGGAGACGGTGATCGTCTATGGCGACGTGCTCTTCCGGCGCTACATCCTGGAGGGACTGCTGGCGACCAAGGCCGATATCGTCCTGGCCGTCGACGCCTCGCCCGAACGGCGCGCGGCACGCCTGGCCAATCCACGCGACCTGGTCCGTGCCGACCGTGCCTTCTCCGCGACCTACCTGGACGAGGCGCCGGCGCGCCTGCTGGCGATCGGGCTGGGCGACGGGGCGGACGCGACGGGCGAATGGATCGGCCTGATGCGGGTGACCGCCCGCGGTGCCGCCCTGGTGCGGGAGGAACTTGAGGCGATGGGACGCGACGGCAGCCTGGCCCAGGCGGACCTGGCCGTGCTGATCGACCGCCTGAACGCGCGCGAGCCGGTGGCGGTGCACTACATCACCGGCAACTGGCTGGATGTGGACACCATGACCGACCTGGCCGACGCCCGGAACTTCTCCTGATGATCGCGGCGCGGGACTTCATCGACGCGGCCGCCGCGCGCGGCATCGACTTCTATTCCGGCGTCCCGTGCAGCTTCCTGACCCCGCTGATGAACGGCGTGCTGGGCAGCCCTGGCCTGACCCATGTCGGCGCGGCGAGCGAGGGCGAGGCGGTCGCGATCGCCGCCGGCGCCTGGCTGGCGGGGCGCGGCACGGCGGTCCTGTGCCAGAATTCGGGTCTGGGCAATGCGGTCAACCCGCTGACCTCGCTCAACGCGCCGTTCCGCATCCCGACCCTGTTCATCACCACCTGGCGCGGCCAGCCGGACCTCAAGGACGAGCCGCAGCACGAGGTGATGGGGCGCATCACGCACGACCTGCTGGCCCTGATAGGGCTGGAGCATCGTCCCTTCCCGACCGAGGCGGCGGCCATCGGCCCTGCGCTGGATGAGGCGCTGGCCCTGATGCAGGCGCGCGGCCTTCCCGTGGGCCTTGTCCTGGCCCAGGGCAGCGTCGCGGACGAGCCGCTGCACCAGGTGCCCTACGCGGCCCCGCCGCCCGGGCAGCGCCACGACCTGTGCACCCATGGCGCCCGGCCGCCGCGGGCGGCCCTGCTGGAGGTCGTCCTGCGCGACCTGCCGGCCGACGTCCCGGTCATTGCGACCACGGGCAAGTGCGGGCGCGAACTGTTCACCCTGGCCGACCGGGCGCAACACCTCTATCAGGTCGGCTCGATGGGCGGGGCCAGCGGCATGGCGCTGGGGGTGGCGCTGGCCAGCGGCCGGCGGACCCTGGTCCTGGACGGCGACGGTGCCGCGCTGATGAAGCTGGGGGCGCTGGCCACGATCGGGGCCCATCGCCCGCCGGCCCTGCTCCATGTCCTGCTGGACAATGGCGTGCACGATTCCACGGGGGGACAGGCGACCGTCTCGCCCGTTGTGGACTTTGCCGCGGTGGCGCTGGCCTGCGGCTATGCCGCCGCGTGGTCGTGCGACGACGTCGCGGGCTTCGAACTGGCGCTGCGCCAGGCGCTGGCGACATCCGGCCCGGTCCTGGTCCACGCGCGGATCGCGCCCGGTTCGATGGCGACGCTGGGCCGTCCGACCATTGCCCCGCACGAGGTCGCACAACGTTTCCGCGCATTCCTGGCGGATTAGCGAAGAGCCGGAACAATCGACCGAGCCTGGGGTGGCAAACCCGTCGTCCTGTTCCGGCTCCCCCTGCGTGTCCGGCCGTGACCCTGGCCGGAGGCCGATGGCCGGGACGCAAGCGCTGTACGCAACGACGCAACCTGGACCGGGATCGTGCGCCTGCGCGCTGGCAATCCCGGCCCCCACAGACTTGCCCGTGATGCGGGCATCGTCTGTGATGGCTACGGCGCTACGTTTCCATTTGGATCGGTCGATCGGGCGGAAGTGTGGCGCCCGTCACGTTCCGCAGCGCATCAGCGTCCCGGCAGGGGCTCAGGTCTTGGGCATCAGCACCGTGTCGATGACGTGGACCACGCCATTCGACTGGGTTACGTCCGCCGTCTCGACCGACGCCGTGCCACCGGCCGCGTCGGTGATGGTCAGCTTGCCACCGTCGTCCTTCACGGTCAGCGTGCCGCCCTGGACGGTGGTCAACGTGGCGGTGCCTCCGCCGGCCTTGGCCTGCGCCATCAGGTCGGCCGCGGTCAGGGTGCCGGGCACGACGTGATAGGTCAGGATGCCGGTCAGCGTGGCCTTGTTCTCGGGCTTCACCAGCGTGTCGACCGTACCGGCCGGAAGCTTGGCGAAGGCATCATTGGTCGGCGCAAAGACCGTGAACGGCCCCGGGCCCGACAGCGTCTCGACCAGGCCCGCCGCGGTGACCGCCGCGACCAGCGTGGTCAGGTTCGATGCCTGCGAGGCGTTCTCCGGAATGGTCTTGGTCGGCAGCATGGCGGCACCGCCCACCATGACCTCGGCCTGCGCGGCCGACACGGCCATGCCCAGGCTTGCGGCCGAGGCGATGGCAAGGGCGCTGGCGGCCAGCAGGGACTTTCCGATCCGGTTCATCTGGGCTCTCCTCATACGGTCAAGCGACTGCCCCGCCATGGCAGGGGCAGCGCTGACTACGGCACCCCGTCGGCCCCGGATCGAAATCAGCGACCTGCCGGTTTGGGCAGGTCAGCCGGCCAGCCGCTCCCGCTTCAGGCGCAGGCCCGCCGCCTCCCGGTCCCAGGAATCCGCGGTGACGCCGTCGGCGCGCAACTGCACCTTCTGCACCTTGGCCGTCGGCGTCTTGGGCAGCGGGCTGAGGATGCGGATGTAGCGGGGGATCATGAAGTAGGGCAGGCGCGGCTCCAGGAAGGCGATCAGGCCCGCGGGATCGATCGTGCGGCCCGCCACGGGGGCCAGGACCGCCATCACGTCGTCCTCTCCCACGGGGCTTGGCACGCCGATGGCCGCGGCCTCGGCCACGTCCGGGTGCGCCAGCAGCGCGGCCTCGACCTCGAAGCTTGAGATGTTCTCGCCGCGCCGTCGGATCGCATCCTTGACCCGGTCGACGAAGAAGAAGTTCCCCTGCGCGTCCTGGCGGAACGCATCGCCCGTGTGGAACCAGCCATTGCGCCAGGCGCGCGCCGTGGCCTCCGGGTTCTTGTAGTAGCCGGAATTCATCGCCCAGGGCCGGTCGGTGCGGACGATCATTTCGCCCACCTCACCCACGGGAACCTCGATGTCGTGGGCATCGACCAGCCGCACATCGACCCCCGGCCGGACCGTGCCGCAGGTGCCCTGCACCGTGGGGTTGGGGCCAGAGACGGTCGGACTGGCCACCTCCGTCATGTTGAAGATCGTGTAGAGGTCGATGCCGAAGCGGGCGCGAAAGGCGTCCGCCTCGTTGGTGAACGGTACCATCAGGGCCAGCCGGACCTTGTGCTCGCGGTCGCGCGGATCGGCTGGCGCCTTCAGCAGGAAGGTCGCCATGACGCCCAGCAGGAACATGGCCGTGGTGCCCGTGGCCCGCGCCACGTCCCAGAACCGCTCGGTGGAGAAGTTCTCCATCAGCGCGATCGACCCGCCACGGGCCAGCATGACCGCGGGCAGGCCCATGCCGCCGATATGGAAGATCGGCATGTTGACCAGGAAGCGGTCCTCGCCCGTGACAAAGGGCCAGGTTTCCGGTCCTGCATTGCTGAACAGGTGCAGGTAGGACGACAGCACCCCCTTGGACGGCCCGGTGGTGCCAGAGGTGAAGATGATCGACTGCGGGTCCCAAGGCCGGATCGGCCGGGCCAGGGGGCCGGCCTCTCCCACCGTCGCCATCAGGTCCTCAAGGCGCAACGGGGCGGCCGGATCGCCGGCCACGACCAGGGTCGCGATCCTGTGCTCGACCTCCTCCAGGCGCGGGACCAGCCCGGCATGGGCGATCAGCACCGTGGCGTCCGAAAGGTCCAGCACATGGGCCAGGATGGCGCCGCGATAGGCGGTGTTGAACGGCACGAACACCGCGCCCAGCACGTTGATCGCGAAAAAGGCCAGCAGCGCCTGCGGCCCATTCGGCAGCCACACCGCGACATGGTCCCCCTGGGCCACGCCCAGCCCCTGCAGCCCCGCCGCCAGCCGATGGGCACGGGCCCGCGTCTCGGCAAAGCTCCAATGGCTGCCGTCCTCGAACACGACATAGGGCGCCTCGGGCTTCTCCCGCGCCCAATGATCCAGCTGGTCGCGCAGGATGCAGCGTTCGGGCGGCGGGATGCGCGGATCGGCCACCGGGCTCACAGCGCGCTCTCCAGGATCTGGCGGACGTCCGCGGGGCCGAAAATCGTGCGTGGATTGGTCCGGCCCCAGGGGTCGTACATCGTGTTCCGGGCGATGGTGTCCAGGTTGTCCACGCTGATCCCCACCTCGCGCAGGGTGCGCGGCATGCCCAGGTTGCGGATGAAGTCGTCGACCAGGCGGAACGCCGGCACGTCGAGCTGCCCGAAGCAGGCGCTGATCCGCTTCTGCCGCGCCTCGTTCACCTCGGCGTTGAAGGCCAGGACATAGGGGGCCATGACGCAGCTCGTATAGCCGTGGGGTACGCCGAAACTGCCCCCCAGGACATGGCCGATGGCATGGCTGGCCCCCATCGGCACGCCGCCGACCAGGGGCAGCATGGACTGCCAGGCGCCGACCTGGCATTTCAGCCGGGCCTCGATGTCGCCGGGATCGGCCTTGACCCGGGTCAGGCCCTCGATCAACAGGCGCAGCGCGTTGTCGGCGATGCCGTCGGCGAAGTCGTTGGACTGCAGAGAGCCCAGCGCCTCCAGCGCATGGTCCAGTGCCCGCACACCGGTCGAGAACCACAGCCATTCGGGCGTGTGCCGGGTCAGGGCCGGATCCAGGATCACGCAGACCGGCGTCAGCAGGCGGTGCTCATAGCCCTGCTTCAGGCGGGTCACCTCGTCCGTCGCGCCGCTCAGGGCGTTGAACTCGCCACCCGACAGGGTCGTCGGCACGGCGATCGTGCGGATGTCCGGTGCGGCCCAGCGCGCATTGGCCATCGTCCCGTCCGCGTCCACGCGCAGCCGGAAGGCGTCCATCCCCTCGGCCGTGGTCACGTCGTGCTTCAGGCACATGGGCACGATCTTGCCGGCGTCGGTCACGGAACCGCCGCCCACGGTGACGATCACGTCGGCCTGGACGGAACGCGCCAGGTTCGCGGCCGCCACCACGGCGCCCCGGGGCGCATGGGCCGGGACCGAATCGAACGTCGCCGCATGACGCGCACCCAGCGCCGCGCGGATGCGCTCCACCTCGTCGGTCCGGGTGTTCAGTGCGTTGCTGGTGACCAGCAGGGCGCGCGATACGCCCAGGCGGTCCATGGCCTCCGGGATCGCCGTCGCGGCGGGACGGCCCAGGACGACGCGCTCGACCGCGGGCCAGGCGATTTCGGTGGACCGAATCATGCCGCGTCGCCTTGTGTGTTGCCGGTCATGGCCGGATCCCTCCCTGTTTTCTTGGGCCAGGATCGCAAGCCTGTGTCTGCGGTCAACAGCCTTGGTGAACGGCGTTCGCGCGAGCGCCCGCCGCGCTGTGGCGCCATGCCGCAGCGATCGGCAGGAAATGCACAAGGTTCGCCTGTGCACCATGTGCGCGCGGGACTGGCCCTTGCAGTATGGATTCTGCGTTGATCGACTTGTTCATGAAGACGGCCTGCCGCGTCCGGGGCAGCCAGGTCCTTCTGCTGCGGCGCGAGATCCGACCCGCCGATTTCCGCTTCTGCCTCTCGAACATCAGCCTGGTCGACATCATCGACGGTGGGCAGGACTTCCGCTATCGCCTGGTGGGCGAGACGGTGCGCTCGGCCCTGGGCGCACCCATCCACGGCCGCCGCGTCACGGACCAGTTCAACCCGTTGGTCAATCGCGCCGGGCTGCTGGCGGTCTATCGCCGGGCCGCGATGGCGCGCGACCCGATGCGGGTCACCGGCACCTATTACAACGGTCGGGGCATCGTCCGGCCGTTCACGGCGGCGGGCATCGCCATCTCGGACGACGGCGCCACGGCAAGCGGTCTGCTGGTCTGCACGGTCTTTCCGGGGGTGCAGCGGGTCGGCGCCTTTCCCTCGATCGAGGATGAGGCCGACGGCATGCTGGCGGGTCCGTTCGGACCCGATTTCGGGACTCCGCCGCTTGATCCCAGGCTGCTCCTGGCCACAGCCGAGGGCGGCGCGCTCAGCGCCTGGCCGCAGCCGCTGGGCTGATCCCCGGCGCCTGGGGCCGGGAGCGCGGGGCCCGGTCGTGCCGGACCCCGCCCCCTCAGGCCTTCCTCAGTGGTGGCCGCCGGTACCGTTGGTTGCCGCCAGGTAGCTTTTGCGTTCGTGCTGGAACGCATTGACGACCGTGGCGACGGTCAGGCCCAGCATCAGGATCGCCAGGACGGCAACCATGGTGGGGCTGTGGGCGAAGGTGAAATAGGCCTCCGCGCCATCCCATGTCGTGATCGGGCTCATCGTGCGGGTTCCTTCTCGTGATGGGTGGACAGGCAGTGGGTGGGGGTCATTCGGCGGGCGCGCCGACCGGCACGCCGGGCCCTTCCGGATAGGGCCGGCTGGGCACCTTCACGATGTCCAGGCCCATGACCTCGACCTTCTCGGGGACGCGCAGGATGCCCATCACCTTCAGCAGCAGCGACAGCAGGTAGCCGGGCACGAAGCCCAGCAGGACCATGACTACGGCGCTGCCCAGCTGGCCCAGGAAGTTCACCGGGGGCGCGCCCTCGGCGACGTTGGGATAGCCGGCCAGGAAGATTCCGGCCGCCAGCAGGCTGACCACGCCGCTATAGCCATGCACCGCAACCGCGCCGACCGCATCGTCGATGCCCATGCGGGTGACGAAGTTCGCCACCAGCGGGATCGTGGCGCCGGTGAAGAAGGCGATGGCGAAGGCCAGCGGCGGATAATAGATCTCCAGGCCGGCGGCACAGGCGATGATCCCGGCAAGCGCGCCGGACATCATCCAGAACGGCTCCCGCGTCGTGAAATAGGCGCCAAGGACACCGCCGCCAAAGCCCATCAGGGTGTTGAAGGCAAAGGCCGAAAGCGTCGTGGGAGTGTTGAAGATCGTCACCCACTGGCCGCCGTTCACGTAGATGATGCAGCCGCCCAGGAAGCCGAAGAAGCCCATGATGATCAGCATCAGGCCGATCAGCGACAGCGGCACGTTGTGGCCCGGAATGTCGACGGCGCGGCCGTCGGACAGGAAGCGGCCGATGCGCGGGCCCAGGTTGATCAGCACGCCCAGCGTGAAGAACCCGGCAATGGTGTGGACGCAGCCGGCCGCCGCGGTGTCGTGGAAGCCCCATTCCGTCGTCAGCCAGCCGGCCGGGTGCCAGCCCCAGGCCGCCCCCAGGATCCAGACGAACGCGCCCAGGGCGATGGCCAGGATGATGAAGGCACCGACCGTGATGCGCTCGATCACCGAGCCCGACATGATCGAGGCGGTGGTAGCGGCGAACATGGTGAAGGCCGCCCAGAAGATGCCGCTGGCACTGTCGGTCAGGTTCGGCCCCATGTTGGACGACCAGGCCAGGGCCGCCCACCCGGTTTCCGAGATCGTGAAGCCGGTCGGGAAGGCATTGTAGATGAACCAGCCGAACAGATAGAAGGTCGGCACCAGGAAGGCGAAGGCCAGGATGTTCTTCACGCCCGCGGCCAGCGTGTTCTTGATCCGCGAGGCGCCCATCTCGTACGCAAGGAAGCCTGCGTGGATGGACACCATCAGGGCGGTACACCACCAGTAGAGGATTTCGGCGTTCACCTTGCCCAGCATGTCGAACTTTGCCGACAGCTCGGTCAGTTGCGCTATCTGTTCGGGTGTCATAGGTCCCCCTCGGAGCGTTTTGTGGCGCCCCTCCGGACCCTGTCCTCCCCGTCCCGTCGCAACCCCCGACGGTTCTTATCCGGTAAAATGGTACAGGCGGGCCTTCGCGCTCTTCAAGCACCACTTAGGACCCGCCGGTCCCTTTTGGTTGAAATCAGCCAACCGGTTGCAGACCGGTCTTGAAGCGCTTGGCGTTGGCCACATAGCCTTGGGCCGAGAGCTTCAGCATGGCGATCTCCTGCTCGCGCAGGGGCCGCACGACCTTCGCCGGGGCGCCCATGATCATCGAGCCGTCGGGGAACTCCTTGCCCTCGGTGATCAGGGAGCCGGCACCGACCAGGCAGTTGCGGCCGATGCGGGCGCGGTTCAGGACGACGGAGTTGATGCCGACCAGGCTGTCCTCCCCGATCGTGCAGCCATGCAGCATGACCTTGTGCCCGATCGTGACGTTCGGCCCGATCGACAGGGTGATGCCGGGGTCGGTGTGCAGGATCGCACCATCCTGGACGTTGGAGCCGTCGCCGATCTCGATCCAGTCGGTATCGCCCCGGACCACGGCATTGAACCAGACACTGGCCCAGCGGCCCAGGCGGACCCGTCCCACCACGGTCGCGTTGTCGGCGACCCAGAAGTCGTCCCCCTGGGTTTCCGGGCGGATCTGGTCAAGGGCATAGAGCATCGAGCGTTTCCTGGTTGGCAATGGTCAGCGTGTTTGACTTTTTGAACGGCGGCAGCAGAGTCTGCTTCTCTTCCAGTGGGTTCGGGGGCGGGGCGTCAGCGGATGGTGAGCACTGAGGCGATTTTCCGCGAGGCGTTGATCTCCGTCGATAATTTTGCGCTGGAATGGCCGCCGCACATGCAGCCGTTCCAGCTCCTGGCGCAGGACCTCAACGCCCTGGTCAAGCGGCTGAACCCGAAATTCGGCTTCAGCCATACCGACCTGGTGGCGATGCACGATCGCCTGGATACCAGCATCTTCGATCCGCAGGAATACAAATATCTGCGGCTGAAGTTCCTCTGCCTGCACGACGAGAACATATTCAATATCGTCGTGCTGACCTATAATTATCGCGACAACAATTCCTATTTATATTTCGCGATCGACGACAAGGAGCACGCCGTCGGATCGCGCGACCGGGACGAGACGATCCGCGGCATCATCTACCTGGTTGCGGAAACCTTCTCCAAGGTCCCCAAGGGCGACGAAGACGAGGATATGTAGGCGCCCGGCGCGAAATTCCCTCCTCCCCCGTCCCGAAGGGGTGGGGAAGGAGGGAATTGGCGGCTGCCTCAGGCGGCGGCGCGGGGCGCGTCGAAGGCCTGGGCCCAGCCGGCGGGCGACATGGTCGCCAGGTATTCCGCCTGCATCTGGGGCGTCAGGACCTCGACCAGGGTCGCATTGTCGATCCAGAGTTCGATCACCCCGAACGCATCGCCGCGCTTGCACACCTTGGCCATCCAGCCTTCCCGCTTGGCGATCGCCCTGACCGCGTCGGTGTCCAGCGGGGTCGCGATCGCGGCATGGGTCGCGGTGAAGCGGGACGCGGCGGCATTGATGTGAAACAGCACTTCGTCCTCGCCCGGGGCCGGCACCATCTCGCTGCCGAGGGGAAAGACCTCGATCGCGGTGCCGCGGTCGTCGCCGGCCAGGGCGATGAACGACCCGGCATGCGGCGGAAAGGGCATCACCGTGCCCTGCCACAGCTCCGCGATGACGCGGGCGGCGCGTTCGGGGTCGGCGGCACAGATCGAGATGTGGAACAGCATGATCCAACTCTGGACAGGACGGTACGGATGCGCCCGCACCGCCAGATCTAGCCAGCCTGCCGCCGTCGCGGGAGTGTCGACAATCACAGGGACTGACAGCCTGTCAGTGCGGCGCCGCTGCCTGTGGCGGCGGTCACAGCCGCAGTGTTCAGTGCGCGGCAATCGCCATGAAGTTGTCGTACAGGCCGCGTGCCTGACGGGCGAACCCGGGCATCGCGGCAGCGGCCAGTGCGTCCAGCCGGGCCAGCGCCCCCACGCCCTGGCTCGCCTCAAGCGAGGCGGCGTATTCGGGCACGCAGCCCCAGTCGGCGACCGTCGTCGCCGTCAGCTCGACATGGTACTGCAGCCCGTACGCCCTGGCCCCGACGCGCAACCCCTGGATCGCGCAGGCGGGGGAGGAGGCAAGCACCGCTGCGCCTGGGGGCGCCTCCAGCACCGCGGCGCCATGCCACTGCAGCGCGACCGCGCGGTCAGGCTGGCCTTCAAACAGCGGATCGGCGCGCCCCGCGGGGGTCAGGTCGATGTCCAGGATGCCCACTTCGGCTTCCGCCATCTTGCCCACGCGGCCGCCCATCGCGTCGCCCAGCAACTGGTGCCCCAGGCACAGGCCGAAATAGGGCATGCCGCGCCCCACCGCCGCTCGGATCGCCGCCTTCTCCGCGATCAGCCAGGGGTGCTGGTCCTCCTCCCACACGTCCATCGGCCCACCCATGACCCACAACTGGTCATAGGGGGCAAGGTCGGGAATGGCCTGGCCCTGGTCCAGCTCCACGGCGTCCCAGGCGATGCCGTCGGCCGCCAGGAACTCGCGGAAGATGCCCGGATGCTCGGCCGGGTGATGCTGGAAGACCAGGATGCGCATGGCGGCTCCGTCGGCTGACCTCAGGCGCATCTGACCATGTGCGGTCCGACGCGGCCAGATCAGGCGATGCCCAGGGCCTCCTTCGCGGCACTCTTGGCCCACTTGTAGTCGGCCTTGCCATTGGGGGCGCGCTGCACCTCGTCCACAAGGACGACATTGCGCGGCGCCTTGTAGCCGGCAAGCCTGGTGCGCACCCAGTCCATCACCGCCTGCTCGTCGGCGCTGGAGCCGGGGCGCAGGGCCGCGACCGCGGTCACCCGCTCGCCAAAGCGCTCGTCGGGCACGCCCACCACCAGGCAGTCCCAGACCGCGGGGTGCGTCTTGACGGCCTCCTCGACCTCCTCGGGGAAGACCTTCTCGCCGCCGGTATTGATGCAGACCGACCCGCGGCCCAGCAGGGTGATGGTGCCGTCCGCCTCGACCGTCGCGAAGTCGCCGGCCAGGGCATAGCGCTCGCCGTCGATCACCTTGAACGTCTCCGCCGACTTCTTCGGGTCCTTCCAATAGCCCAACGGAACGTTGCCGCCGGCGGCAATACGCCCGATCTCGCCCGATCCCGGTGCCACCTGGCGGCCGTCCTCGGTGATGACCTTGGTCGTGGGGTTGGGCACGAACTTGGCCGTGGCGACCGGTGGCGCCTCCCGCGTGGCAAAGGCCATGCCGATGCCGCCCTCGGTCGAGCCCATGCCGTCGATCAGCGTGAAGGCATGATGCGCCAGCAGGCCCAGCTTCACTTCCGTCGTGAACATGACGCCCGACGAGATGATCACCTGCATGGAGGAGATGTCATAGGGCCGCCCGGCCGCCTTCGCGCGGTCAAGCGCCGCCAGCATCGGCTTGGCGAAGGCATCGCCCACGATCGCGATGTCGGTCGCCTTGTGCCGCTCGACCAGCTGCCACAGTTCGTCCGCATCGAAATGGGTGGAAGTCAGCGTGATCGCGGCACCCCCCATGGCGTGCGGGATCATGGCGCCCAGCCACATGCCGGTGCCGTGCATCAGGGGACAGGCGACGACACTGCGCGGCGCCATGCCCTTGGCCACCAGGTCGGCGGCGGCGGCGGCGGCGTCCGCGACCGTCAGCGGGCGGGGCAGGCCACGGAACTCGTAACCCGCCAGCAGGCCGCCGCAATGGCCGCCATGGGTGTACATCACCCCCTTGGGCATGCCGGTCGTGCCGCCGGTATAGAGCATGTAGAGGTCGTCCTCCGCCCGCTCGATCCGGGGGGCAGGCCTGCTCTGCGCGATCAGCCCCTCGTACAGGCGGACGCCCGGCGCCGGCGCGCCGTTGCCGCCGACCTGGACCAGGTTGCGCAAGCCGGGCAGGCGGTCGCGGATCGCCTCGATCCGGTCAGCGAACTCCGCCTCGAACACCACGGTGTCGGCATCGGCGTTGTCGAGCAGATAGATCAGCTCGTCCTCGCGATAGCGCCAGTTCACGTTGATGGGCACGCCCCGCAGCTTCATCGCGGCGAACTGCGCCTCCATGTACTCGGGCGAGTTGGTGAGGTAGAGCGCCACCTTGCTGTCCGCGCCGACGCCGAGCCCGCCCAGTGCCTGGGCCAGCCTGGCCGAGCGGGTTTCATACTCGCGCCAGGACACGACCCGGTCGCCATGGATCAGCGCGGGCGCATCGGGCACGGCATCGGCGATCGCTTCCCACAATGTCGCGAAATGCATCGATGTCATCGCCGGACCTCCCCTTGACCATTCTTGTCGGACCATCGTCCGGGGGCGAATGGTCGGGTTCGCGGCACGCCTGTCAAGCGGTGGCTGCAGGCGGCCCTTCCGGCCGGTTCGGGTTGGTGCCGCGCCATGCCGTGCCGGGGATGTGACGGTCGCCGGTTGGGCGGGCCGATGCTGCTCTGATAGGCTCAGGCCATGTCGCGCGTACTCTTCATCGGCTTCCTGGCGCTGGCGCTGGCCGGCTTGGGCATCGCCTTGGCCCTGCTGACCCCGGTGCCGCGCGATTGCTGCGCGGCGCCCATCGTGTCGGTGCCCCTGTCGCCGGCCCCGCCGGCACCCGCTGCCGAGCCACCCGCGGACGCCCCGGCGGACGCCGCGACGGACGCACCCGTTCCCGCAACACCGCCGGTTGCGGCGGCCCCGGCAGGGGCACCGCTGCCGACGCCGGCCGTGGTCCCGCCTGCGGTGGCTCCGCCGGCGACCGACGCCGCGCCGCCGCCGCCGGCCGCCGCGACCGTGCCGGCCCCCGGCGTCGTCTCGGGGTCCGAGGCCCTGCCGCCGCCGCCGCTTGCCGAGGAGCCCGCCCCGCCGCCCCAGGACGGCGCTCCCCCCACCACCGTAACGGCCCAGGACCAGGGGCAGCAGCCGGACGCAGGACCTCCCGGCCTGCCGCCCCTGCCGGTGATCGAGCTGAAGCCCAACCCCATCCACACGCCGCGCGACCTGCTGATGCCGGGCGAGCGGCGCTGGCCAGGACGCAGCTAGATGGCCGCCGCGGCCTTCCGCGCCGGCTGTGCTGAGACGCAAGCTCCAGAGGATGAGACCCGTGACCGAGCGCCGCATCACCCCGATCCATGACACCCCCCTGGCCGTCTATGACCTGGATGGCGAGGTCCAGCGCGACATCGGTTGGGTTCCCCTCAACTACGACCGCGCGCGGATGGAAGGTTCGTTCCTGATGCGCATGTCGCCAGGCTCGTCCAGCCTGCCGCATGTCCATCCGGGTCACGAACAATTCCTGATTCTGGAAGGTGAATTGATCGATGACGACGGAACAGTGTTCAGGGCCGGGGACTTCGTGTCTTTCGCGCCTTCCACCCGTCACAGCTCGCGTACGGAGACAGGTTGCCTGATCATCGTTTGGGAATGGCGGCCTGACCGTGCGGTCAGCGATTGACGCCTGCCTAGGCGTTCCCGTAAGAAGCTGACTTTCCAGACACGAAAGGGCGTCAAGCCCTCACGTATGGGGGGAACAGCCCGACCATGATGCAGCGCGTCGAGAATTTCGTCTTCCGCTTCAGGGCCTTCATATTGATGGTCCTGTTCGCGGTGACGGTGGTGATGTTCTACATGGCCACCGGCCTGCGCATGGACGCAGGCTTCACCAAGCAGCTGCCGATCGGGCACGACTACATCGATACCTACTTCCAGTATCAGGACCAGTTTGCGGGGGCGAACCGGGTCCTGATCGTGCTGGAAGCGAAGGACGGCACGATCTTCACGCCGGACTACCTGCGCGAGCTGAAGGCGGCGACCGACGACCTGTTCTTCATCCCCGGCGTCGCCCGCGGCACGGTCAGCTCGCTGTGGACCGCGAACACCCGCTTCTTCGAGATCACCGAGGACGGCATCCGGGCCGGCGACGTCATCCCGCCGTCGTTCAGCGCCGATGCCGGTGGCATGGAGCTGGCGCGGACGAACATCCTGAAGGCGGGCCTGGTCGGGCGCATGGTCGCCAACGACTTCTCCGCCTCCATGATCACGGCCGAGCTGCAGGACATCGATCCCGAGACGCGCCGCCGCCTTGACTATTTCGAGGTGGCGAAGCGGCTGGAAGAGAACATCCGGCAGAAGTACGAGAACGACAAGGTCAGCGTGAAGATCATCGGCTTCGCCAAGCTGATGGGCGACATCGCCGACGGTGCCAAGAGCGTGGTGTTCTTCTTCGCCATCGCCTTCGTCCTGACCGTTCTGATGCTGTACCTGTACTGCCGGTCGTGGACGCTGACATTCGTCACGCTGACGGCGTCGCTGTGTTCGCTGGGCTGGCAATTCGGGCTTCTGTACATCTTCGACTTCGGCCTCGACCCGCTGGCCGTGCTGGTGCCGTTCCTGGTCTTCGCCATCGGCGTGTCGCACGGCGTGCAGCAGATCAACATGATCGGCGCCGAGATCGCCAACGGGAAGACGAAGGAGCAGGCCGCCCGCGACACGTTCAGCTTCCTGTTCCTGCCGGGCTCGGTGGCACTGCTGACCTGTCTGGCCGGCTTTGGCACGCTGTACATCATCCCGATCGGCATGATCCAGGAACTGGCCATCACCGCCTCGATCGGTGTGGCGCTGAAGATCATCTCGAACCTGCTGATGCTGCCGCTGCTGGCCTCGTACATCGCGCCGACGGGCGAATATGCCCGCAAGGTGCAGGCCGCCATGGCCTCGCGCGAGAAGTACTGGCCGACGGTCGCCAAGATCGCGCTGCCCCGCAACGCGTTCATCTTCGTCGGCTTCTGCGCGATGCTCAGTGCCATCGGCATCTATGTCAGCCGCGACCTGCAGGTGGGCGACACCAATGACGGCGCGGCCGAGCTGTGGCCCAACTCGCGCTACAACACCGACACGCGCTTCATCGTCGACAACTTCAACATCGGCGTCGACCTGCTGACCGTCGTGGTGGAGACGCCGCAGGACACCTGCGTCGAACGGCGCGTCATGAACCTGCTGGACCGTTTCCAGTGGGAGATGGCGAATGTCGAGGGCGTGCAGGCGGCCATCGGCCTGCCGCTGCTGGCCAAGCAGATTGGCACGCTGTGGCGCGAGGGCAACCTGAAGTGGCGGGTCCTGCCGCGCAATTCGGACGTGCTCAGCCAGGCGATCAACCCGATCTCGACCTCGTCGGGTGCGTTCAACCAGATCTGCACCGTCATGCCGCTGCAGATCTTCCTGCGCGACCACCGGGCCGAGACGATCAACCGCGTGGTGCATGCCGTCGAGGCGTTCCGCGACGAGCACAAGCTCCACACCGAGATCGTCGGCCTGATCAATCGCATGCCCGGTGCCAGCGATGCCGACAAGGCGACCGTGGTGCACTACGCGCAGCAGGCCCTGATCCTGACGGCGATGTCCGAGTTCCTGGACGGCAACCGCGAGAGCTTCCAGCGCTTCGGCCTGGCCAGCGACTGGCTGACGCCAGAACTGGACGCGGCGGTCAAGGCGGCGCCGGCTGACTCGAAGCCCGTCGACGTCGCCCTGGCGACGCTGGACGGGATCGTGAAGCAGGCGGGCGACAACGACATCTCGCGCTCGCAGTGGAACCGGGTGATGCCCTTTGTCCGGACGCAGGTCGACAACCTGCCGGCCGAGATCAAGGAGCAGATCGACACGATCATGCAGAGCTCGACCGAGGCGAAGCGCGCCCGCGTCGCAGCCATGGCGGCCGAGTACATCCAGGCCCACCGCGTCAGCATCGAGACGGGCGATCGCAACTTCGCGACCACCCATCCGCTGGATGCTGTCGTTGCCTACCTCAGGACCCCGGGGGAGAAGCCGGCGATCCTGGAACAGGCCGCCGACTACCTGAGCCTGCCCGAGACGAAGTCCGAGGCCATCAATGTGCGCCTGGCGTCCGGCAATGTCGGCATCATGGCGGCGACGAACGAGGTCGTGGCCAAGTCCGAACTGCCGATGCTGCTCTACGTGTACGGCGTCGTCATCGCGCTGGTCCTGCTGACCTATCGCGAATGGCGCGGGTCGCTGTGCTGCGTGCTGCCGCTGATCGTGTCGACCATCATCGGCAACTGGTTCCTGACCTGGATGGGCCTGGGCCTGAAGATCGCGACGCTGCCCGTGCTGGCGATTGCGGTCGGCATCGGCGTGGACTACGGCATCTATGAGTACAACCGTATCCAGCGCTACATGCGGGCCGGCAAGAACCCGCACCAGGCCTATCTGCAGGCGCTGAAGGACGTGGGCTCGGCGACGATGTTCACGGGCTTCACCCTGGCGGTCGGCGTCTCGACCTGGAGCTTCTCGGAGCTGAAGTTCCAGGCGGACATGGGCATGCTGCTGACCTTCATGTTCATGGTGAACATGATCGGCGCGGTGACCCTGCTGCCCGCCCTGATCGCGGTGATCGAGTACATCTGGCCGGGCAAGCGCAAGCCGCTGAGCGCCGCGGAAGCGTCGATCATCCGCCTGCACTGAGCGATCGGGGCGATCGGGCTTTGGCCCGGTCGCCCCTCCTCACGCACAAGGGGCCGGCCCGCCACATGGCGCGCCGGCCCCTTGTGCGTTTGGGGGGGCCTGGATTGGGCGCTCAGCGCGGAGGCGACGGCAGGGGAGCCAATGCCGGTCCGCGGCCGACCAGGCCGGAGCCGGTGCCGAGTGTGGGTGCATAGGGCTCGCGTGGGCTGCCGATGGCACCGCCAGTCCCCGCGCCCAGGCGGGTCGTGCCCGTTGCCTGAGGTGCGGGAAGGGCCGTGCCGCTGGCGCCCGCAGGTGGCGGGGGCGGCAGCGCCATGGGCGCGCCCTGGCCCAGGCTGGGCGCCGTCGTGGTGATCGCCTGGGCCGTGGCTGGCCGAGCCTGTGTCCACGGGGCCAGCAGCAGAAGGGACATCGCCAGAAAGGCCGGACGCCAAGTGGCTGCATGCGTGGGACTGGGCATTGGCGGGCTCCCTGGCCGGATACGTTCCTTCAACCTGGGTTCGCGCTCACCGTTCCGCCAGGGCGGCCAGGGCAAGGCGCAGCGTGGCACGGGCATGGCCGGTGACCTGTGTCTTCCAGTCCGGCGTGTCGGGAAAGAAGGCGGCGCGGATCGCTGCCTTGATCGCCTGGGTCCGTGGCCCGTGCGGCGTTCCCCACTGGTGCAGCCAGTTGTCGGCGCGCAGGGCGCGCAGCACCTCGACCGCCGACACGGTGCCGACCTCCAGGCACAGGATGGTCCGTTCGGCGTGGGGGCAGAGGTGGGCCAGCCCGCTGTCCAGCGAACCGTGCACGGCCGCCGAGAGCGACTGGCCGGCTGCGGCACTCGCGACCTGGGGCCCGAACCAGGCGCTTGCGCGTGCCAATTCCGCGCTGTCGGCGGCGGCCTCGCTGATCAGCTCCGCCGAACCCGGCGCCCCCAGGCCGGTGTGGAAGTCGAGCACGACCAGGCGCTCCGCCCGGGCCAGGTCGCTGGCGCACAGGGTTTCGACCAACTGGCGGGACCAGGTCGGTGCCGTCCCGCCGAAATAGATGCCCCCGGGGCGGTGGTACTGTCCGCGGGTGATCGCCGCCTGCAGCGCCGCGGCACCGTGGGCTTTCTGGAAGGCGCGCAGCACGGCATCCGCCTGCGCCAGGGCGGCCGCGTCCAGCGCCTGGGGGTTCACCCCGGCATCGATCGCGTCATAGTCCGGGGCCGGGGGCAGCGGCCCTGCGAAGTCGACGAAATTGCGGTTCAGGTCGACATTGCCCTCCGTCACCCGGCGCAGATGCGCATGGCCGTGCGGATTCAGGGCGTGGACCATCAGGATCGCGCAGCCCGCAGGCGGGGCGATGCCGCCCTCCAGCGCGTCCAGCAAGGCGGCCGTTCCAAAAAAGCCCTCGACCCCATGGGTGCCCGCGACCAGCAGCAGGATCCTGCCCGCATCGGCCGGGCCCAGGCGCACCACGTCGCAGGCCAGCTCCTCGTCACGGGGACCGCGCAGGGGGTGGACGTGGCTGACCAGCGGCAGGCGGCGCGCCTGGGCCGCCGTCAGGAAGCGGCCACGCGCCTGCGCGTGGTCGGCGCTGAAGGGATCCGCCATGACGGAGCCGAAGTGCGGTTGCGCCGCGCCGGTTCCGTCCTCAGCCCCAGAGCGCCGCCGGCGGCGGCTGGATGATGCTGCCCTCGAACGCCAGGCCGGGCTGGCGGTCGGCGGCCAGCAGCAGCGGCCCGTCCAGGTCGACCCAGCGGGCGTGCACGGCGACCAGCATGGCCGGGGCCATGGCCAGCGACGTGCCCACCATGCAGCCGACCATCAGGCCCAGGTCCCGCTCCTGCGCCGCCTTGACCAGGGCCAGCGCCTCGGTCAGGCCGCCGGTCTTGTCCAGCTTCACGTTGATCACGTCATAGCGCCGCGCGATGCGGTCCAGGTCGTGGCGATCGTGCAGCGACTCGTCCGCGCACAGCAGGACGGGGCTCTCGATCGCCTCCAGCGCGGCATCGTCGTCCGCGGGCAGAGGCTGTTCGATCAGGACCACGCCGGCTTCCGCCATGGCGGGGGTGAAGGCCTCGACCTGGGCCGGGCTCCAGGCCTCGTTGGCATCGACGATCAGCGCGGCCTGCGTCTCCTCCCGCACGGCGCGCACGCGCTCGATGTCGCCGTCGCCGCCCAGCTTCAGCTTCAGCAGCGGCCGGTCGCGTGCGGCCCGGGCGGCCGCGGCCATTGCCTCCGGCGTGTCCAGGCTGAGCGTATAGGCGGTCATCGCGGGTTCGGGCGCCGGCTGGTTCAGCAACTCCCAGATGCGCTTGCCCGCGCGCTTGGCGGCCAGGTCCCACAAGGCGCAGTCCAGCGCGTTGCGCGCCGCGCCCGGCGTCATCACACCCTGCAGCGCGATCGGATCCAGCCCGTCGGCGACGTGGGGCGCCAGGGCCTCGATCGCGGCGACCACGCCCTCGATCGATTCGCCATAGCGCTTGTAGGGCACGCATTCGCCGCGCCCTACATGGGTGCCGTCGCTGACGCTGGCGACCACCACGTCCGCGCTGGTCTTGGCCCCGCGCGAGATGCGGAAGGCCTGGGCCAGGGGCCAGCTTTCGGTCGTGACGCGCAGGTCCATCAGGTGGTCGCCAGAAGACGGTCCACGATCGGACCGACGCCCCAGGCCACGGGATCCACGCAAGGCAGGCCGAGCCGGCGCGAGACGCCCCCGCAATAGTCCAGCGCGGCCTCGGGCGCCAGCTTGGAGGTGTTGACGGCAACGCCCACGCAATGGATCGCCGGGTTGGTCAGGCGGCCCATCGCGATGTTGGCGTCGATGCAGGCCTGCAGGTCGGGGATCGTCGAGTCGGGCAGGCCGCGCATGGTGGTGCGGGTCGGCTCGTGGCACATCACGATGGCGTCGGGCTGCGAGCCGTGCAGCAGGCCCAGGCTGACGCCCGCGAACGAGGCATGGAAGAGCGAGCCCTGCCCCTCGATCACGTCCCAGTGATCGGGATCGTTGGCCGGGCTGATCCATTCGGCCGCACCGGAGATGAAGTCGGCAACCACCGCATCGACCGCGACACCGCGCCCGGAAATGAAGATGCCGGTCTGTCCGGTCGCCCGGAAATCGGCCTTCAGCCCGCGCTTCAGCAACTCGGCCTCGATCGCCAGGGCCGTGTACTTCTTGCCCGCCGAGCAGTCGGTGCCGACCGTCAGGACCCGCTTGCCCGGGCGCTTCGTCCCCTTGCCCGTGGCGAAGGTCATCGTGTTGTGGCGCACGTCGAACAGCTGCCGGCCATTGCGCCGGGCCGCCTCGGCCACGGCGGGAATGCTGCCCAGCTGGGTATGCAGGCCGCTGGCGACATCCATGCCGGCATCCAGCGCCTCGACGATGGTGGTCGTCCAGTTGTCCGGGATCACGCCGCCCGCATTGGCCACCCCGATGATCAGGGTGCGCACGCCCTTCTCCCGCGCCTGGGCGATGGTCAGGTCGGGAATCTTCAGGTCCGCATTGCAGCCGGGCAGGCGGAACTGGCCCAGGCACCAGTCGCGCCGCCAGTCCAGGATCCCGGACGCGGTCTTTGCCGCCAGATCGTCGCGGGCATCGCCGATGAACAGGAGATAGGGGCGCTGGATGTCCATGATCGCTTTCGTCCGGGTGGGCCGTGCTGGGGGCCTGTGGGTGAGCGTTGGCGTCCCCCGACTCTAGTCCAATCGACGGGGGTCGGGGGAGGGGGTCATGATGCGCCGCCGGGGAGCCATCCCCGGGCCGATGTCGCACCGCAAAAATGCAGTGCACAATCGTCCGCGCCGCCGCAAGACTTGGCCGCTGAACCTCACTTTGACCGCGCGCCCCTGGCCTGGACGCGCAAGGCACGGCACGCTGGCGCAGGTGGGTCCACGGCCGGAACAGGAGCTGAGCGGATGCGTGCCTTGCTGATTGATGGCGATCCCTTCTGGGCCAGCGTGCAGGACCCGGACGATCCCCCGATCGACGTCAACGAAAGCCCGTTTGGCGAGGCGGACATCCCCCGCCTGCTGGCCGGATACCAGATCGTGGTCGTCGACCACACCTGGTTCTCGCGCGAGACGCTGAAGGCCTGTCCCGACCTGAAGCACTTCGTGTTCCTGGGCACCGGGGCCGCCAGCTTCGTCGACATGGCGGCGGCGCAGGACCTGGGCATCACGGTCTGGACCATCCCTGGCTATGGCAACCGGGCCGTCGCGGAGCAGACCATCGCCCTGATGTTCGCGGCCGCCCGGGGGCTCGCCCAGATGGATCGGGAGGTGCGGCGCGGCACCTGGTCCCCCGCCGCCGGCGTCCAGCTCGAGGGCAAGGTGCTTGGCCTGGTCGGGCTGGGCGGCATCGGCCGCGAGACGGCGCGGATCGCCCGGGGCCTGGGGATGGAGGTCATCGCCTGGAATCGCTCTGCGACGACGGACCCCAATGCCCGCATGGCCAGCCTGGACACAGTGCTGTCGACGGCCGACGTGCTGTCGATCCACCTGCTGCTGACGGCTGAGACCGAGAACTTCCTGACGAAGGAACACTTCGCCCGATTGAAGAAGGGCGTCCTCTTCGTGAACACCGCGCGCGCCGCCGTGGTCCAGGAACAGGCCCTGCTGGACGCGCTGGCCGACGGCACGATCGGTGCCGCGGGACTGGATGTGTTCCACAAGGAGCCGCTGCCGCAGGACGATCCCATCACCCGCTTCGAGAACGTGGTGATCGCCTCCCATTCCGGGTGGCGCACGCCGGACGCCGCCATCAACCTGATCCGCCTCAGCCGCCAGCGCGTCAAAGCCCTGCAGGCCGGCACGGACTGAGGGGCGCTCAGGACCTGGCGCCCAGGACCGGCCTGCGCGGCCCAGGTCAGGCGATCATGCTGCCGATCACGGCGGCCCAGGAAACGGCGACCAGGGCGGCGCTGCCCAGCAGGATTGTTCGCCGGCTGGGCAGGGTGGCCGGGCCGTGCAGGCCCGACGTCTGTGCTGCGTTCCGCACGTCATCCTCCCGACAAGAAGCTGTCTGTCGACAGGAAACCATAACGTGGGAGACGAGTCCAGATTTCCCACAATGCGGGATTAGATTGATATATCCGTGGACGGCTTATTTCAGCGTGGACAGATAGGCGATGACGTCCGCGCGGTCCTGTTCCTTGGGCAGGCCGACAAAGGCCATCTTGTTGCCGGGGATCAATTCCCTGGGCTTGGTCAGGTAGGCGTCCAGCGTCGCCTCGTCCCAGGTCAGGCCCGAACCCTTCATGGCATCCGAATAGCGGAAGCCCTCCACATGCCCGGCCTGGGCGCCGACCACGCCGAACAGGTTGGGTCCGACCTTGTTGGGCGCCCCTTGCGCCGTGGTGTGGCAGGTCATGCAGCGCTTGAAGACCTGCTCGCCCTTGACGGGGTCGCCGGCGGCCAGCGCCGGGCTGGCCAGGGCGCCAAGCGCCAGGGTCGCGATCGAAAGGCTGCTGATAGCCAGGGCAGGAAGAAGGCGTGGCATGTCCCGGACGTCCTTGCTGATGAAGAATGCTGACTGGTGTACGCAACCGCACCGCAAGGCCGGGCCACGATGGGCGCCCGGCGCCTTCGGGCAGGCCGCATTCCAGCGGGAAGTACGGCCCCTGTCGCCGTGGTTCCGCGCCGCGCCGCCCTTCGCCGCACCTGCCGAAGCGGGCAGGATCCAGCGGCTGCAATCGGATTCGGGACGATCCCCGCGTCCTGTGCTAGGCTTGGACGTCTGTACGTTGGTGAGCGCAGTGGCAGAAAAAGTCGCCCTTGATGCGTCCGACCTGGCCCGGCTGATGGCGGACCCGTCGGCCGAGAACCGCCGGATTACCGTGTCGAAGCTGGGCCGGCACTTTTCCGGCGGCGGTCTGGCCGGTCGCGAGAAGTCGTTGGCCGAGGACATCTTCCGCACTCTGGCGCGCGACGTGTCGGTGTCGGTGCGCTCTGCCTTGTCGGACAGCCTGAAGGACAGCGTGGCGCTGCCGCACGACATCGCCCTGTCGCTGGCACGCGACGTGGACGAGGTGGCGCTGCCCATCATCGAATCCTCCAGCGTCCTGTCGGACGAGGACCTGCTGGAGATCGTCGCCACCAACAAGCAGGAGCGGCAGATCGCGGTCGCCCGGCGCCAGGTCGTCTCGGCCGTGGTCGCCGATGCCCTGGCCGATACCCACAACGAGGAAGTCGTGGCGACGCTGGTCGCCAACGAGGGCGCCGACCTGCGGCCCGAGACGATGTCCAAGGTGCTGGACGAGTTCGGCTCCAGCCCCCGCGTGAACGAGCCCATGGCCCGCCGCCAGGTCCTGCCCCTGGTGATTGCCGAGCGCCTGGTCGGCCTGGTCAGCGAACGCCTGCGCGAGCACCTGGTGACGCACCACGAATTGTCGCCCGATGTCGCGGCCGATCTGCTGTTGCAAAGCCGGGAGCGCGCGACGGCGGCCCTGCTCTCCAGCGCCAGCCGGCTGGACGTCGCCGAACTGGTCGGCGAACTGTTCCGCAATGGTCGCCTGACGCCCACGCTGATCGTGCGGGCGCTGTGCACGGGCGACACCAACTTCTTCGAGACGGCGCTGGCGCGGTTGTCCAACATTCCCGTGGCCAGCGCTTATCGCCTGATCCACGACCGTGGGGGGCGGGGTCTGAAGGCGCTTTACGACCGCTGCAACATGCCGGAATCGCTGTTCCCCCTGGTCACCACGGCAATCCGCGTGGCGCAGGAGACCGAGATGCTGCCCGGCGGCGACGCCGACCGCGAGCACTTCCGCGCCCTGATGATCGAACGCGTGGTGACGAATTTCGAGAGCGGCTACGACGGCACCAACATCGACTACCTGATCGCCAAGCTGGGATCGGGATCCCCCGGCCAGGCGACGGCAGGCCGTGCCGCAACGTCCTGAGGCCCGCCGCGGGAGGGGTCCGCTGCTTCTGGACATTGACCGGTCGGGGGGCAGGCTCATGCTCCACGCGGCCGGCGACTGGACATTCTCGACCGTCGGCCTGCTGGATCCCGACCTGGACGCCCTGAAGCCCGGGCGGGGGGAACAGCTGCACTTCGATATTTCCGGGATCCAGCGGCTGGACACTGCCGGGGCCTGGTTGATCCACCGCACGCTGGCGCGCTGGGGCCAGGGGGCCGCCCTGTCGGGCGAAAGCGATGCCTCCCGCGTGCTGCTGGAGCAGGTCGAGGCGAGTACCGCACAGGGTGGACAGAAGCCGCCGCGCACCGAGAATACGCTGGTGGAGGTGGTGCTGCGGGTCGGCCGCACCATGGCGAACGCGGGCACCAACGGGCGCGACCTGGTGGCCTTCCTGGGGCTGGTCCTGGCCAGCCTGTTCAACGTGTTGCGCGATCCGCGGCGCCTGCGCGTCACCTCGATCGTGGCGCAGATGGAGCAGGTCGGCCTCAACGCGGTGCCGATCGTCGCCCTGATCTCGTTCCTGATCGGCATCGTCCTGGCGTACCAGGGTGCTGACCAGTTGCGGCGCTTCGGGGCCGATGTCTTCGTGGTGAACCTGGTCACGATCTCGACCCTGCGCGAGATCGGCATCCTGTTGGCGGCGATCGTGGTCGCCGGGCGCTCCGGCTCGGCCTTCACCGCGCAGATCGGCTCGATGAAGCTGAACGAGGAGGTGGACGCGATCCGCACGCTGGGCCTGGACCCGGTGGAGTTGCTGGTCCTGCCGCGGCTGATCGCGCTGCTGATCATGATGCCGGGCCTGGCCTTCCTGGCCGACCTGGCGGGGCTGCTGGGCGGCGGCCTGATGTGCTGGCTGGCCCTGGGCATCCCGCCCGCCGCCTTTATCGAGCGGGTGGCCAACGCCGCCGATTTCTGGACGGTGATGGTAGGCCTGATCAAGGCCCCCTTCTTCGGCGCGGTGATCGCCCTGATCGGCTGCTTCGAGGGCCTGAAGGTCGAGGCCAGCGCCGAGAGCCTGGGGGCGCAGACGACCAAGTCGGTGGTGGAGGGGATCTTCCTGGTCCTGGTCCTGGACGCCTTCTTCTCGATCTTCTTCGCGCAGATCGGTATCTGAGGCCGGGCGCGGAACAGGCAATCATGAGCGAGGACTACGTCATTCGTGTGCGCGGGCTGGAGACCCGGTTCGGACCGGCGGTGATTCACCAGGGCCTGAACCTGGACATCCGCCGGGGCGAGATCCTGGGTGTGGTCGGCGGCTCCGGCACCGGCAAGTCGGTCCTCATGCGCACGATCATCGGCCTGGTCCGCCCCTATGCCGGGACG
Organism: Zavarzinia sp. CC-PAN008; assembly: GCF_051903925.1. Taxonomy (GTDB): domain Bacteria; phylum Pseudomonadota; class Alphaproteobacteria; order Zavarziniales; family Zavarziniaceae. Next base: position 153,283 of record NZ_CP173678.1, on the reverse strand, counting down.
ATCGAGGTCCTGGGGCAGAATGTCGACGAGCTGGACGACGTGGCGCTGCGCCGGCTGGAATCGCGCTGGGGCGTGCTGTTCCAGTCGGGCGCGCTGTTCACCTCGCTCTCCGTCGCGCAGAACGTCCAGGTGCCGATGCGCGAGCATCTGGACCTGTCGCAGGGCCTGATGGACCAGTTGGCGGCGCTGAAGATCGGCATGGTCGGCCTGCCACCCGATGCAGGGCCAAAGCTGCCATCCTCGCTGTCCGGCGGCATGAAGAAGCGCGCGGGCCTGGCGCGCGCCCTGGCGCTTGACCCGGAGATCCTGTTCCTGGACGAGCCCACGGCCGGCCTGGACCCGATCGGCGCTGCGGCGTTCGACAAGCTGATCCTGGACCTGCACCGCACGATGGGAATTACCGTCGTCATGATCACGCACGACCTGGACAGCCTTGCCACGATCTGCGACCGCATCGCCGTGCTGGCGCGCAAGCAGGTGATCGCCGTGGCCCCCATGGCAGAGTTGCTGGACAATCCCGATCCCTGGATCGTCGAGTACTTCCACGGGCCGCGCGGCCGGGCTGCCCGGGACGCCCAGGACAGGACCGTACAGGACAGGACCATACAGGACAGCCAATCGCAGGACCGCAGCGCAGCGGCCGCCGGCCAAGGCAGGGAGTAGGCCCATGGAAACACGTGCGCACCACCTGCTGATCGGGGCGTTCACGCTGGCGCTGATCGCCGGCAGCTTCGTCTTCGTGCTGTGGCTGGCCGGAACCTCGTCACGGGACGCGACGACCCGCTACCAGATCTATTTCTATGGCGCGGTCGACGGCCTGACCCGGTCGAGCGAGGTGCGCTACAACGGCGTGCCGGTCGGCAACGTGGTCGACATCACGCTGGACCGCCAAAGCCCCAACCGGGTCCAGGTCGTGATCTCCGTCGATGCCCAGACGCCGATCCGCCAGGATTCAGTGGCCCAGTTGCAGCCCCAGGGGATTACCGGCGTCTCGTTCGTCCAGATCTCCAGCGGCAGCGGCTCCAGCCCCCTGCTGGAGGCGGGACCTGATGGCGGCATGGCCGAGATCGTTTCCAAGCCGTCGACCCTGGAACAGGTGATCACCGGCGCGCCCGAACTGATCCGCCGTGCGAACGAAGTGCTGGACCGCATCAACACCGTGATCAGCGACGAGAACGTGCGTTCGGTCAGCACCACGCTGGCCAGCGTCGCCAAGGTGTCGGAAACGGTCGCGTCCAAGTCCGACGAGTTCGCGCGCATCATCGAGAACGCGGATGCCGCGACCCGCGACCTGGCCCAGGCAACGCAGCGGGCCTCCCGCCTGATCCGCTCGATCGAGGACGCGCTCGACCTGATCAGTCGCAAGATCGACGGCGAGTTCAGCACCCTGCTGCGCGATGCCAGCGCCACCACGCGCGATTTCGGCCGCCTGGCCCAGGGGGCCAGCGCCCTGATCGCCGACAATCGCGATGGGCTGAAGACCTTCACCGTCAGCGGGCTGGACCAGTTCGCCCGCTTCATCAACGAGGCGCGCCAGCTCGTCTCCACCATGGAGCGGGTCGCCTCGCGCCTGGAGAACGATCCGGCGCGCTTCTTCTTCGGCAATGATCGACCGGAGTTCCAGGCGCGATGAGCAGCACCCTCTTCCCCCGTCGCCTGGCTGCCTGCGTCCTCGCCGCCGCCTTCGGCCTTGGCCTGTCTGCCTGCGGCAACCTGTTGCCGGGTGTCTCCGGGCCGGCTCCGTCGCTCTACACGCTCACGCCGAAAAGCACCTTCCCCTCGGGCCTGCCGACGGCGGAATGGCAGCTGGTGGTGGAACCGCCAACGGCGCCGCGCGGGACCGACACCGACCAGATCGCGCTGCAGCCCAGCTCCACCGAGCTGAAATACTTCGCGGGCGTGCGCTGGATCGACCGCGCGCCCAAGATGATCCAGTCCCTGCTGGTCGAATCGTTCGAGAACACGGACCGGATCGTGGGCGTCGGCCGCCAGGCGATCGGCCTGGACAGCGACTTCAACCTGATCTCGGACCTGCGGGAGTTCCAGGCCGACTATTCGGCGGGAGAGAACGCGCCGCCGCGCATCGTGGTCCGGATCAACGTCAAGCTGGTGAAGCAGCCGGAACTGACCATCGTCGCGTCCCGCACCTTCGAGAGCGTGGTCCAGGCGACCGGCACCGACATGCCCACCATCATCCGCTCGTTCGACGATGCTCTGGGCCCCGTCCTGCGCGACATCGTCGTGTGGACGCTGCGCACCGTGCCGCCCGAGGGGCGCGGGGCAGCCCGCTAGGATCCTGCCGGAAAGGAGCCGGTCGCCATGTGCCGCAGCATCCGCACCCTGTTCAACTTCGCGCCCCCCGCCAGCGAGGACGAGGTGCGCGCCGCGGCCCTCCAGTTCGTGCGCAAGCTGAGCGGCTACAACAAGCCGTCCCAGGCGAACGAGGCGGCCTTTGTCCGCGGCGTGGACCAGGTCCATGCCGCCGCCATGCGCCTGCTCGCAGACCTTGAAACCACGGCCCCGCCCCGCGACCGCACGGCAGAAGCCGCCAAGGCCCGCACCCGCGCCGCCATCCGCTATGGCCGGGCTTCAACCTGATTTTCTCCTCCTCATCCTGAGGTGCCCCGAAGGGGCCTCGAAGGATGGGCCAGCGGTGCACCGGCTGCCCATCCTTCGAGGCTCCGCTTCGCTTCGCACCTCAGGATGAGGGCGTTCTTGATTTGGGGCCGCGCCTACCCCTCGTCGGCCCAGCGCAGGCGGAGTTCGCGCTTCAGGATCTTGCCCGAGGCGTTGCGGGGCATGGCGTCGATGAAGCGCACGGCGCGGGGCATCTTGTAGCGCGCCAGGTTCTGGCGGCAGTGCTCCAGGATCGCGGCTTCGGTCAGGTTGGCCCCCTCCCGCACGACGACGAAGGCTGCCCCCACCTCGCCCCAGCGTTCGTCCGGAATGCCGATGATCGCGGCTTCCGAAACCGAGGACAGGCGGTGGATCACCGTCTCCACCTCCGCCGGGTAGACGTTCTCGCCACCCGAGATGTACATGTCCTTCCAGCGGTCGACGATGTAGATGAAGCCGTCCTCGTCCCAGCGTGCGGCATCCCCCGTCTTGAGCCAGCCGTCGACGAAGCTATTGGCCGTCGCCTCGGGCTTGTTCCAGTAGCCGGGCGTCACGTGTGGCCCGCGGGTCTGCAACTCGCCCATGACGCCCACGGGGACCGGACTGTTCTCCGCGTCGACGATGCGCACCTCCTGGTGCATCAGCGGCTTGCCGGCGCTGCCCACCTTGCGCACCGCATCCTCCGGATCCAGGGCGGTGACGCTGGGGCTGGTCTCGGTCATGCCATAGCCCTGCATCAGGGGCACGCCGCGTTCGGCCCACACTTCCAGCATCGGCACCGGGCTGGGCGCGCCGCCGACGCCCGCCGCCTTCAGCCGGCTCAGGTCGACCTCGTTGAACAGCGGGTGCTGCTGCATGAACAGATAGGGCGCCGGCACGCCGAAAATGTGGGTGATGCCCAGGCTGGCGTCGCCGATCAGAGCCAGTGCCTGGCCGGGATCGAAGCTGCGCATGATGCGCAACGTCCCGCCCGCGTGCAGAACCGGGTTCGAATAGCAGTTGAGGCCGCCGGTGTGGAACAGCGGCAGGAACACCAGATGCACCGTCTCTGGCGTGATCCGCGCGGGAAAGCCCAGATTGACGATGTTCCAGAAGGTCATGCCATGGGTGATCATGGCACCCTTGGGGTGCCCGGTCGTACCCGAGGTGTACATGATGGTCGACAGGTCGTCATGCGTCAGCGCGGCGAGCGTGGGTGCCTCGCCGGCCTGAGCCAGCGCCCGTTCGTAGGAGCTGGTGGCGCTGCCGGGCTCGATCTCCAGGACATGGGGGATGGCCACCTGCTCCAGGATCGCCGCCACCGTCTCGCCGAACCCGGTATCGTGGATCAGGACGCGGGGGCTGGCATCGCCCAGGATGTAGGTCAGTTCCGGCGCGGTCAGGCGCCAGTTGAGCGGCAGCATGACGACGCCGATCTTGCCGCAGGCGAACTGCAGGTCGAAATACTCAGGTCCGTTCTGCGCCAGCAGGGCGACGCGGTCGCCCTTGCCCAGGCCCAGTGCCTGGAGATGGCTGGCCAAGCGGCAGGCACGGGCATTGAGCTCGGCATAGGTCAGGTGGCGGTCGACCGCCAGGTCGTGGATCGCCAGCTTGTGCGGCCGGCGGCCCGCATGGTGGGCGACCCAGTCGTAATAGGGCAGTGAACCTGGCATCTGCGCATCCCCTCGGGCCTATCGCGGGTCTGCCGCCCGCGTCTGAACGCCCAAGGGTACAGGGGGAATGCGCCACCGCAAGGCGACAGGGACAGGACGGCGGCGTTGCCTGACCTGCAATAGGTGAATTTCTCGACTCTGACGACCCCATCCGTCGAGGTGCCCCAAAGGCACCTCGACGGATGGGCAACCGGCGCTGCGGCGGCCCATCCGTCGACGCTACGCTTCGCTCCGCGCCTCAGGATGAGATGGTCCGAGAGGTCCGAGGCCTCAAGCGACGTTGAGGTCCAGGCCCTTCAGCGCGCCCTCGGCCCGCCAGTCCTCAAGCACCTTCACGAAGGCGATGGGCCCGGCACCATAGGAGCCGTTGCGCGCCGCCAGCATGCTCGGCTTGCCCTCGTTGTTGTAGTAGCCGGGCGTGCACTCCTCGAAGTACTTCTGGCGCAGGATGGCCAGCGACATGATGGTGTCGACCCAGCCCTGCTCCGCCTCCGCCGTCGGCTCGACCGTGCGCACCTGGCGGTCGATGCAGTTCCGCGCCAGATAGGCGATGTGCTTGCTCTGCTCGTCCAGCATGTGCGGGTAGTTGGCGGTGAAGCCCGACTGCGCGTTGCTGATGATGAAGACGTTGGGGAAGTCGCGCGTCAGCACGCCGTGCAGGGTCGATACGCCGTCGGCCCACTTCTCGGTCAGGCTCTTGCCATTGCGTCCATAGAGCTCATAGCCCGACCGGCGGGTATAGCTGGTGCCGACCTCGAACCCGGTCGCGTAGATCAGGCAGTCGATCTCGTATTCGCGGCCATTGGCGACAATGCCCTTTTCCGTGATGCGCTCGACGCCCCGGCCCATCGTGTCGACCAGGTGGACACCCGGGCGGTTGAAGGTCGCCAGATACTCGTCATGGAAGCAGGGGCGCTTGCAGAACTGGTTGTACCAGGGCTTCAGCGCGTCGGCCGTCGCCTTGTCCTGCACGATCGCATCCACGCGCGCGCGGATCTGCTCCATCTTCTTGAAGTCGGCCAGCTGCACCAGGTCGGCCGCGTCCGCGGGGGAGGCGCCTTCCTTGCGCTGCTTCTGGGCCAGGATCAGCAGGTTGGTGATGATGTCGGTCCAGCCGTCATTCACCAGGTCCTCTTCCTGGAAGCCGCCGGACACCAGCGTGTTGAAGTTGTCCATGCGCTTCTTCTGCCAGCCGGGCTCCAGCGACTTCAGCCATTCGGGGTCGGTCGGCCGGTTGTTGCGCACATCGATGGAGGACGGAGTGCGCTGGAACACGTACAGTTCCTTGGCCCACTCGCCCAGGTGCGGCACGCACTGCACGGCGGTGGCGCCGGTGCCGATGATGCCGACCCGCTTGTCCTTCAGGCCCGTCAGTCCGCCGGTCGAATCGCCGCCGGTATAGCCATAGTCCCAGCGGCTGGTGTGGAAGCTGTGGCCCTTGAACGTCTCGACGCCGGGAATGCCGGGCAGCTTGGCGCGGTGCAGCGGGCCGTTCGCCATGACCACGAAGCGGGCGCGGAAGGCATCGTTGCGGTTCGTCTCCACCGTCCAGCGGGCCGCCGCCTCGTCCCAGCGCAGGGCCGTCACTTCGGTCTGGAAGTGCGCATTGCGATAAAGGTCGAAGGTCTCGCCGATCATGCGGCTGTGCTTCAGGATCTCGGGCGCCCGCGTGTACTTCTCGACGGGCATGAAGCCCACTTCCTCGAGCAGTGGCAGGTAGATGTAGCTTTCGATGTCGCAGGCCGCACCCGGATAGCGGTTCCAGTACCACGTGCCGCCGAAGTCGCCGCCCTTCTCGATGATGTGGACGTCGTCAATGCCCGCCTGGCGCAACCGGGCCGCCGCCAGCAGGCCCCCGAAGCCGCCACCGATCACCATCACCTCGACCTCGTCCGTGCGGGGCGCGCGGGTGAAGCCCGGGGCCACGTAGGGGTCTTCCAGGTAATGGGCGAACTCGCCCGCCATCTCGACATACTGCGAATTGCCGTCGGCGCGCAGGCGCTTGTCGCGCTCGGCAAGATACTTGGCCTTCAAAGCCTGGGGGTCGAAGCCCAGATCGGCATTCTCGTCGGCAAGAGCGGAGTCAGGCATTTCGGTCCCTGTCACATGACTTTCGGGCTCCGTTTTACGGAACTGACGTCTCAATTTCCATCGAAAACATGGGGCAGTGAAAACCGGCCGTTCAAATCCGGTGCGCAGGCGCCCGCCGCGACGCGTGCTCGCTCCGCTACCAGCGCAGCAGGCGCGGTCCCCACAGCGCACCCAGCAGGGCAGACAGGGCGATCCCTGCGGAATACCAGACGACGACAAAGGTGGCCGCCGTCTCGGTGCAGACCAGGCAGTATATCGCGGCCGCCAGGCCGCCGGCCGTCAGGCCCGCCGCGGCGCCCGCGACCCTCGGTCGTGCCGGCGCCAGGCGACGGAAGGCCCAGATTAGGCCCAGTTGGATCGGCACGGACAGCGCCAGGACGCGCCAGGGGCACGCCGTCCAGCTGTGGCCCAGCGCCAGGCGCGGCCAATCGGCCCGCGGGCTTGCCGCCAGTTCCAGCACGGCCAGGACCGCCATGAGCGCGACCGGCGCCAGGGGCAGCCAGGGCAGCCATCCCGGGGTCGCATCGGGCCGCGCCAGGACGCGCATCAGCAGGCCGGCGCTGAGGCAGAGCGCCAGGCTGTAGAGCACTTTCAGCCAGAACGAGGGCACCGTGACGGCCTGCGCCAGGTCGGCCCGCAGGCCGTACAGCGCAACGATCGCCAGGATGCTGGCCGCACCGCCCATCGCCATCCCCAGGGCCAGCCGCCGCTCCACGGCCAATGCGGGGATGGGGGCAAGGCCAGTGGCAAGGCGGTCGATCAGGTCCTCCGTCCGCACCGCCTAGCGCCCCTTCAGCCGTGCGGCCAGCGACTTCAGCCCGCGATGGACCGAGACCTTGATGTCGGGTTCGCTGAGACCCGCGGCGGCGGCGGCCTCGGCAACGCTGAGGCCTTCGATCCGGGTCGCGCGGATGGCGCCGGCCTGCTTGGGCGGCAGGGTGGCCAGCAGGCGCTCGATATCCATGCGGGCGCCGCTCGCGGCCTCGAACTCCGCGCCCGGCAGGACCTCTTCCAGGCCCTCCAGGGGAACGTGCCGGCGGCGCCGGCGCAGGCTGTCGATCCACTTGTAGCGGGCGATGGCATAGGCCCAGACCGTGAATGGACGGTCCGGGTCATAGGTCATGCGCCGGCTGTGTATGGCGATCAGCGTATCCTGCACCAGGTCCTCGACATCGGCGGCACCGGCACCCATGCGCCTTGCGAAGTAACCGCGCAGCAGCGGCGCCAGCGCCGACAGCAGGGCGCGATGGGCCGCGGCGTCGCCGGCCAGACCCTGGACCATCCAGGCCTTCAGCTCGTTCTCGCCGATCTGCATGGGCATGCCTGATCCCATGTTCGCGTCATCGCCGCTCAAGGTTACAGGCGCCGCGCCACGCTGGAAACGCAGGCCCAAAGAAGAACGGCCCGCAACCGGGTGGTTGCGGGCCGTCGACTGACCGGGGAGGGGACCGCGCCTCAGAGGCCCTTCACGATCTCCTCGACCATCTTCTTGGCGTCGCCGAACAGCATCATCGTGTTGTCGCGGAAGAACAGCTCGTTCTCGACGCCGGCATAGCCGGACGCCATGCCGCGCTTCACGAACAGCACCGTGCGGGCCTTTTCCACGTCCAGGATCGGCATGCCGAAGATCGGGCTCTTCGGATCGGTCTTGGCCGCGGGGTTGGTCACGTCGTTGGCGCCGATGACGAAGGCAACGTCGGCGGTCGAGAAGGCGGAGTTGATGTCCTCCAGCTCGAACACCTCGTCATAGGGGACGTTCGCTTCGGCCAGCAGCACGTTCATGTGCCCGGGCATGCGGCCCGCCACCGGATGGATGGCGTAGGACACCTTGACGCCCTCTTCCTTCAGCTTGTCGGCCATCTCGCGCAGCGCGTGCTGTGCCTGCGACACCGCCATGCCATAGCCCGGCACGATGATGACCGAGCCCGCGTTCTTCATGATGAAGGCCGCATCGTCGGCACTGCCGCGCTTGACCGGGCGCTGCTCGACATGGCCCCCGGCGGCGGCGGCGCTGGTGTCGGAGCCGAAGCCGCCCAGGATCACGTTGAACAGGGACCGGTTCATCCCCTTGCACATGATGTAGGACAGGATGGCGCCGGACGAGCCGACCAGCGCGCCCGTGATGATCAGCGCCGTGTTTTCCAGCGTGAAGCCGATGCCGGCCGCCGCCCAGCCCGAGTACGAGTTCAGCATCGACACGACCACCGGCATGTCCGCGCCGCCGATCGGGATGATGATCATGAAGCCGATGGCAAAGGCCAGGATCGTCATGATCCAGAACAGCGCATGGCTCTCGGTGAAGCAGAACGCGATCATCAGGACCAGGATGACCACGCCGACGCCCAGATTGATCTTGTGCTGGTTCGGGAAGGTCACCGGCGCACCGGACACCAGGCCCTGCAGCTTGGCGAAGGCGACAACGGAGCCCGAGAAGGTGATGGCGCCAATGACCACGCCCAGCCCCATCTCGATCAGGCTGTGCGGCCGGATGTGCTGCTCGACCGGGTCATAGATGCCAAAGGCCTGGGGCAGGTACAGCGCCGCCGCCGCCACCAGCACCGCGGCCATGCCGACCAGCGAGTGGAAGAAGGCGACGAGCTGCGGCATCGCGGTCATCTTGATCCGCTGCGCCGTGACATAGCCGGCACCGCCGCCGATCGCCAGCGCCAGGATGATCAGGCCATAGGCGCCAAAGCCCGCGGCCAGAACATTGGGCGCCAGCACGGTGGTGACCATGGCGATGCCCATGCCCACCATGCCGAACATGTTGCCCTGGCGGCTGGTCTCGGGCGACGACAGTCCCCGCAACGCCAGGATGAAGAAGATACCGGACGCAAGGTAGAGAAGCGCCGAAAGATTGGCCGACACGATTGTCCCCCTTTAGGTCAGGCGCGTTTCTTGAGCGACGCGCCGAGGCCGAGCGTTTAGCGCTCTTTCTTCTTGTACATGGCGAGCATCCTGTGGGTGACGGCAAAGCCACCGAAGATGTTCACCGCGGCAAGGATGACGGCAACGAACCCCAGCCATTGCGACGTCGCGGCATCGTCGTGCAGGGCGGGATCGACCGGCGTGCCGGTTCCGACCGCCAGCAGGGCACCCACGATGATGACGCTGGAAATGGCATTGGTCACGGCCATCAGGGGCGTGTGCAGCGCCGGCGTGACGCTCCACACGACGTAATAGCCGACAAAGATCGCCAGGACGAAGATCGCCAGGCGAAAGATGAACGGATCGATCGCTTCCATCTGGGCGTTCCTCAGCTTGCCGGCTTGGGCTGGAAGTTGGCATGCACGATGCTGCCATCCTTGGTCAGCAGGGTGCCGACGACCAGTTCGTCATCCCACTTGATGTCCAGCTTCTTCGTCTCCTTGTTCATGAAGGGCGACAGGAAGTTGAACAGGTTCTTGGCGAACTGGGACGAGCTGTCGACCGCGGTGCGGCTGGGCACGTTGGCATGGCCCACGATGTTGACGCCATTGGGCGTCACCACGATCTCGCCCACGCGCGACAGGGGGCAGTTGCCGCCCTGCTCCACCGCCAGGTCGACGATCACGGAGCCGGGCTTCATCGTCGCCACCATCTCCTCGGTGACCAGGGTCGGCGCCTTGCGTCCCGGGATCAGCGCGGTGGTGATGACGATGTCCTGCTTCTTGATCGTCTCCGCGGTCAGGGCCGCCTGCTTCGCCTGGTATTCGGGCGACATTTCCTTGGCATAGCCGCCGGCGGTCTGGGCCTGGGCGAATTCCTCGTCCATCACGGCGATGAACGTGCCGCCCAGGCTCTCCACCTGTTCCTTGGTGGCGGGGCGCACGTCGGTGGCCGAGACGATGGCGCCCAGGCGCTTGGCCGTGGCGATCGCCTGAAGGCCGGCAACACCCACGCCCATGACCAGGACGCGCGCCGGCGCGATCGTGCCGGCCGCCGTCATCATCATCGGCATGGCACGCGAGAACACGGCCGCCGCGTCGATCACGGCGCGGTACCCCGACAGGCTCGCCTGGGACGACAGGATGTCCATCGACTGGGCCCGGCTGATGCGCGGCATCAGTTCCATGGCAAAGGCCTGGATCCCCGCCGCGGCATAGGCCGACAGGCCTTCCTGGTCGACATAGGGCGTCAGGCCCGCGACCAGCACGGCGCCGCGCGGAATCAGCGAAAGCTCGTCGATCGCGCCTTCGCCCGCCCGCAGCGGCCGGTTGATCTTGAGCACGATGTCGGCACCGCTCAGGGCGGACGCGGCATCGGGGGCGATCGTGGCGCCCGCATCGGCATAGGCCTGGTCGGGCGTCGAGGACTGGAGGCCAGCCCCTGTCTCGACCACGACCTCGGCGCCGAGGCTCTTGAATTTCTTCACCGTTTCGGGCGAGGCGGCAACGCGCTTCTCGCCCGGACGGCGTTCGACGAGGACGGCTATCTTCATGTGCGTGTCCCCGCTCCCTCCCCCTGTACGCGGCCGGGCGGGGGTTCAGCGCCCCCGGGCCTCAGCCGCCTGCTGCACCATGCCTCGACGATCGTGACGGCTCGGGACCATTCCGGCAACCGCCCAATGGCCCAGGCTCCGGACCCGAACGGTTGGGCCGGATGCACAGGCCACGCGGGCACAGGCGCCGAAAGCGTCCTGCCCGGCCCGGCACCATCGGCGCCGGACCGGGAAACAGGCTCAGACCAGGAAATAGGCCATGAGTGCGAGCAGCACCAGCAGTCCGATGGTGCCCCACTTGGTCAGGCCCATGAACGCATTGTAGGTGTGCTGCTGCGCGCGGATATCCATTGCCATCGTCAACCCCCGGGAACGGCCGGCACTATAACAAAGGTCGCCTGCCCCGCAACCCGTTCACGCCGCAGCGGCTTTGCTAGGGTTCGTGGAATGCGTATTGCGGGGGCTTGTCGACGGGGCCCGCCGGTTGCGTCGACCCCTTGGCGGCGCGCCGCTGGCCGTGCTAGGGATTGCCTCTGCGCTGCCCCTGGGGCCACGCGGGTGTAGCTCAATGGTAGAGCAGAAGCTTCCCAAGCTTACGACGAGGGTTCGATTCCCTTCACCCGCTCCAGCGCTTCCCTTCCGACCTGCAGGACGTCTGCCCGCCGCCCGGTGCGCTGATCTGGGCCGTCTACTGGATGGCGCAGCAGGGTTGCGGGCGCGTTCCCGGGAGAGGACGGAACGCTCGCTCCTGCTCCTCCAGTTGCTGCCGAAGATCGGCGAGGGAGAGCGGTTTCGGCATGATGGTGATGGATGACAGGCCCATCGCTTCGCCCAGCAGTTTCGCCGCACGGCTGTAGTTGATGTCCGCCCCGCTGATGATGACGATTCGGGCTGTCGCGCCCTGCCGTGCCAGCCACTGGATGATCTCGATCCCCTCAAGATCCCGCATGACCATCTCCAGGGTGATGATCGAAGGCCTGATGCGGCGGTAGGCGGCGGGGAAGAGGTTGGACCGGCACAGATACTCTGCATCGAGCCCAGCCGCGCGGCCGACGGAGGCAATCAGTCTGGCAATCTGCTCGTCATTGTCGACTGCAAGAAGAGATCCAGACATGCCACCCTCCGCCTGTTACTGCGTCGGATTTTGCTAAATATGGCGTAATCGGGGCCGGGCATCTCCGTGACATCGGGGTTGCCAGAGATGGTTAATCCATCGCGACGCCGGCGCGGGCCGGGCCGTCATCGATCGCACCAGGCCCTGCACTTGGGATACGGCTGCACCTCCCGGGCGTCCCGGCCGTAGGCCGGCTCAAATCCCGGGAGGGTTTCGCGCGAACAGTTCGGGAAAAGATTTCCCGCACGGGATCAGACGAACCGCACCGCCTTGGCGAAGGGCATCTCCCGCAGCCGTGTGCCCGTCGCCGCAAAGATCGCGGCGGCAAGCGCTGGGGCCGCGGGCGGGACCGGGGGTTCGCCGATGCCGTGCACCTTGTCGCCCGATTCGAGGGCGCGGACGACCATCTTCGGGCACTGGGCCAGGCGCATGGCGGTGAAGGTGTCGAAATTGGTCTGCTCGGCCATGCCGTCGGCATAGGTCGTCTCGGCCGTCATGGCGTGGCCCAGGCCCCAGACGACGGCGCCCTTTACCTGGTTGTCGAAATTGACCGGATCGACGACGCGGCCCACCTCGGCCGCGACGAAGACCGTGTGGATCCTGATGCCGGCTGGTGTCGCCGTCACCTCCACCACCTCGGCCACCGAAGTGCCGAAGGAATGGCAGAAGGCAATGCCACGCCCGCGCCCGGCTTCGAGCGGTGTGCCCCAGCCCGACATCTCCCCCACCGCCTCCAGCACCTTGCGGGAAGGGGCGTGGTTGCACAGGCGGATGCGCTCGGCCAGCGGATCGGCGCCGGCCGCCAGGATCAGCTCGTCCAGCGCCGCGTTGAAGAAGAACGCATTGGTCGAAGCGCCCACCGAGCGCCACGAGCTGATCGGCGCCAGGGCCTGCGCCCGATAGCCGGTCATGCGGAAGTGCGGGATGGCGAAGGGCTGGTCCCAGGCCCCGGCGGAGATCATCGAATCGGGGCCGGTGGCACCTGGCGCCGTCGGCTGCCGCCCGAACTGCGAGGCGGTGATCGACGGCATCGCGATCGAGAGGTCGAGCGCTTCCACGCGGCCGTCCTTCACGGCGCCCTGCATGCGAGCCATGGCGATCTGGCGCGGGTAGTCGTGCGCAAGGTCCTCCTCCCGCCGGTAGGTCAGCTTGACCGGGGTGCCCTTCATCGCCACGGCCACTTCCGCGGTCCGCCGGATGTGGTCGTCCTCAAGCCGATGGCCGAAGCTGCCGCCCGCCTGCTGGTTGTGGATGTGCACCTGGTCCTCGGCCAGGCCCGTCACCAGGGCCACGTTGGCCTTGGCAAAGCGGGGAATCTGGGTCGCGGCCCAGACGTCGGCGCGGTCGTCCGTCACCTTGACCACGGCGCTCAACGGCTCCAGCGGAGCATGGGCCAGGTACGGCGCGCGGTACTCGGCCGTGACGGGCTGGGCGCCCAGATTGGCCGTGACGTCGCCGTCGTCCCGGCTGCGCTGTTCCTGCTGCGCGTCGGTAAAAGCGGCGGACAGGGCGGCCCAGTGCGCCGCCATGTCGGGCGGGTAGGGGGCCGGGCCCCATTCGAAGGCGATGGCATCGGCCGCCTGGAAGGCGCGCCAGGTATTGTCGGCGACGACGGCGACGCCGCCCGTCACGGGCACGATGCGCTTCACCCCGCGCATCCCCTCTGCCGCCTTGGCATCGTAGCGGGTCAGGGCGCCGCCCTGGCGCGGGTTCAGCTTGACCGTCGCGTGGACCATGCCCTCGAACGCCAGGTCGATGCCAAAGATGGCGGTCCCCGTCGACTTGGCCACGATGTCCAGGCGCTGGAACGGCTTGCCGATCAGGCGCCAGGCTTCGGGCGGGCGCAGGGTCACCGCCTCGACCGGCGTCAGGGTCGCTGCCACTGCCGCGAGGTCGGCATAGGGCAGGCGGCGTCCGTCCGGCAGGATGACCGCTCCACCCGCCGTCTTCAGCTGGCCCACGGACACACCCGTGGTCTGCGCGGCGGCGGCCTTCAGCGTCTCGCGCGCGACCGCACCCGCGCCGCGCAGCTTGTCCCACGAATCGCGCGTGGAACTGGAGCCGCCGGTGATCTGGACGCCGACGATCTTGACCATCGCGCCACCGATCCAGCGCGCGGCGTCGGCCCCGCTGCTGGTATCCGTCACCAGGGTCGGCAGCAGTTCCTCACCCAGCGCGCCGTTGTAGTAGGCAGCGGCGGGCACGCCGGGGTCGACCTTGAACTGGCCCCAGTCAAGGTCCAGCTCCTCCGCCAGCAGGGCGGCCTGCATGCTTTGCGCACCCTGGCCGATCTCGGTATGCGGCGTGATCAGCGTGACCCCGCTCTTGTCGATGCGGATCCAGGGCGTGATCGCGGCCGCATCCGGCTCCAGGTCGGCCAGCAGGGGATTGTCATGCGGCCGGCGATAGAGATAGGCGCCGAAGGCGACGCCGCCGGCAACGGCGGCCAGGCCGAACAGGAAGGTGCGGCGGGCGATCTTGGCAACGCGGCCCATGGTTCAGGACCCCTGCAGGGCGGTGGCGGCGCTGCGCACGGCATCGCGGATACGGCTGTAGGTGCCGCAGCGGCACAGGTTGCCGTTCATCGCCTCGTCGATCTGGGCATCGCTGGGCGCTGGGTTCTCGCTCAGCAGGGCTGCGGCCTGCATGATCTGGCCCGACTGGCAATAGCCGCACTGGGCGACCTGGTGCTCGACCCAGGCCCGCTGCACGACGTGCAGCGTCTCCGGCGTGCCCAGGCCCTCGATCGTCGTCACCTCGGCCCCGGCGAGATCGCCTGCCGCAACCTGGCAGGAACGCGTGGCCGCGCCGTCGACATGCACGGTGCAGGCGCCGCATTGCGCGATGCCGCAGCCATACTTGACGCCGGTGAAGCCCAACTCGTCCCGCAGCACCCAGAGCAGGGGCATTTCCGCTTCCACGTCCACGTCGTGAACGCGGCCATTGACCTTGATCTGCATCGCCTATCCCTGCCGGTTGCGCCCCAGGGGCGCCTCGCCCGTCTGTGCGGCCAGGACTGACACTTTGTCAATCGCTTGCGGCCCCACCATGGATTTTCGCCGCTGTGTACGCAGGGCGGGGGCGGCCGGGATCAGTCGAAGATGTCCAGGATGCTGAAGCCCTTGCGCTTGCGATAGCGGTCGTCGTCATCGTCGTCGCGAAAACGGCGCTCGGCATGACGGCGGTCGTCGTCGCGCCGATAATCGTCGCGGCGATAGTCGTCGCGGCGGTGTTCTTCGCGGCGGTAGTCGTCGCGGCGATAGTCATCGCGGCGATAGTCGGGGGGCGGGGCCTCGCGCGGCGGCGGCGGGGCAAAGCCGCCACGCGGGGGCGGGGCGATGTCGGCGGGGACGTCCTCCGCCAGGCGGTCGCGCTCGGCGCTCATGAGCTTCTCGAGCTCGCCCCGGTCCAGCCAGACACCCCGGCAGGTGGGGCAGAAATCGAACTCCACGCCCGATCGGCTGACGGTCTGCATGGTCGCGTTGTCGTTGGGACAGACGAGCAGGGGCACGCGTGTCTTCCTTGTTCCGGTTGCAGTGATCGGGCAACGGAACAGCCATGTGCCAGGCCCGACCGGTTCCCCGATGCGGTCCGACATCACGCCGCGCGACCCGCAGAGGGTGCGCGGCGCCAGAGGGGCCCGGCCCGCAGCGCTGAAATGGGGCGGCCGGACCGCCTGCGCAAGGCCTGCGTGACGCCCGTCACGCCACGCTGCGGTTGGCGCACGTTAACCAGAGGGGAAGGGGCGGCGGTTCGTATAATGGGGGACCGTCACGGCGATGGCGCCTGTGCGCGGTCTGGGACGAGATCCCTGGGGGACTGACTAGGATGAAGACGGGTTTGGTGGGCGCGGTCGTCGCGGCGGCATGCGGGCTCAGCCTTCTCGCAGGGGGCGCGAGCGCGGCCCGGGCCGACGCCCTGGACAATCTGCAGGGCGCCTGGCGGCAGGATGGCGGTACCTGCAACCAGCTGGACTATGTGTGGACGCGGACCGGTTACGACACGTTCCGCTACCAGTGCCAGAGCACGGACCTGGGCTCCTGCGATTTCAACGACGTGCAGGTCAGCGTCTATGAACTGCGTGGCAATCGGGGCTACCAGGTCGACTATCCCAAGGGGGTGTGGGAGCAGTTCCGGTTCCGGGGGCCGAACCGGATCGAGTTCTATGCCTCCAATGGCGGCTACACCTACTCGATCACCCGCTGCTACTGAGCCTGCCTGACGCGGAGCACCTGATGCTTCGAGACGCCGGCCTGAGGGCCGGCTCCTCAGCATGACGCTGTTGTTCTCCCCAACAACAACAGACGTCATCCTGAGGAGGCCCAAAGGGCCGTCTCGAAGGATGCTGGCGCAGCGCCTCACGCCACCCGGCGGCCGGGGGTGAAGCGGACTGGCATGTGCTTGGGGCCGCAAATGAAATTGGACTGAAGCCATTCGGGTGCTGCCGTCCGCTCGATGTCGGGCAGGCGCACCAGCACCTCGCGCAGCATGGCGTCGATCTCGACCCGTGCGATGTGCTGGCCCAGGCAGACATGCGGGCCGTTGCCGAACGAGACGTGCTCGTTGGGCGCACGGCCCAGGTCCAGCGCATCGGGGTCGGCGAAGCGCCGCTCGTCGCGATTGGCGGAGGGGAAGTACATCACGACCTTGTCGCCCGCGGCGATCCGCTGCCCGGCCAGGACGGTGTCCTCGGTCGCCGTCCGGCGCATGTAGGTGACAGGCGTGCAGAAGCGCAGCAGTTCCTCCCGTGCCGCGGGCAGGCGCGCGTCCAGGTCGGCGCGCAGCCAGGCAAGCTGCTCCGGATGGTCCAGCAGGGCGATCAGGCCGGACGACAGCAGGTTGCGCGTCGTGTCGCCGCCGGCATCGACCAGCAGCAGGAAGAACAGCAGGAACTCCATGTCGTCCAGGCGCTTGCCCTCGACCTCCGCCTGCAGCAGCTTGGTCGCCAGGTCGTCGGCGGGCCGCGCCCGCTTCTCGGCGATGACGCGGGCGCCGTACTCGAACATCTTCTGCACCGCCTGGGCGCCGGCGCCCTCGGGCAGGGCTTCGGGCGCCGTGTGGATGATCTCGGTCAGCTTGTAGAGCTCGCGCCCGTCCTCCAGCGGCAGGCCCATCAGGTGCGCGATGACGAAGGACGGCATCTCGCCCGCCACATCCTCGACGAAGTCGCAGGCGCCGCGCTCCACCACGCGGTCCACGATCTGCGTCGCCAGCGCCTGCATCCAGGGGGCCATGGCGCGCGCCGGGTCGGGCAGGAATTCGCTGCGGATCAGGCGCCGGTACAGCATGTGCTGCGGCGGATCCATCATCAGCATCATCTTGTAGTCGCCAAAGGCGTTGTCCGTCTCCGGACTGTCGCGGATCATGATCGTCGGTTCCGACGAGAAGCGGCGATAGTCGCGATCGACCTCATAGACGTCGTCATAGCGCGTGACCGCCCAGAAGCCGGGGCCGTCCGGTTCGGCATGGCGGTAGACGGGCGCGTTCGCGCGCAGCCAGCGGTACTGCTCCAGCGGATGGCCGCTGGCAAAGGTCGCGGGGTTCAGCAGGTCGATCTTCATGAGGGCGTCTCCATCCGGAGCCCAAGCTGCCCCAGGACTGACTGCTTGTCAGCCCCGATCCGCCCGGCTCAACCAGAACGCATTCCAAGTTTCCCGCATTGCCCCTTGCCTTGGGCGCCGGCATGACCAAGATGCGCCTCTCATTGCCTGCCGACCTGCCATCCAAACGGCCTTGAGCGCCAAGGGAAAGTGCGGCGGCGGGAGCGCAAGACCCGATCGGGAGGAGAACGACATGCGTGCGATGGTGCTTCAGGAGGGCTATGGCATCGAGTACCTGAAGCCGCAGGACCGGCCGGTGGTCGAGCCGGGGCCTGGCCAGGTGGCGCTGGCGATGAAGGCGGCCTCGCTCAACTATCGCGACCTGGCGACCGTCACCGGCGCCTTTGGCCGCGCCCGCCTGCCGCTGGTGCCGCTGTCGGATGGCTGCGGTGTGGTGACGGCCGTGGGCGCCGGCGTGACCCGCGTCGCCGTCGGCGACCGCGTGGCGCCGCTCTTCTTCCAGGGCTGGTTCGCGGGCGAGCCCACGCCGCAGGCCCTGGGCACGGCCCTGGGCAGCCCGATCGACGGCTGCGCGCAGGAGGTCATGGTCCTGTCCGAGCAGGGCGTGTCCAAGGCACCGGCCAACCTGACCGACGCCGAGGTGGCCTGCCTGCCCTGCGCCGCCCTGACCGCCTGGCGCGGCCTGTTCGCCGAGGGCAACGTGAAGCCGGGCGACTGGGTCCTGTGCCAGGGCACGGGCGGCGTCTCGATCCTTGCCCTGCAGTTCGCCAAGGCGGCGGGTGCGCGCGTCATCATCACCTCGTCCTCGGACGAGAAGCTGGAGCGGGCAAAGGAGCTGGGTGCCGACTTCGGCATCAACTACCGCACCACGCCCGACTGGGCGACGGCCGCGCGCAAGATCACGGGCGGCCGCGGCGTCGACTATGTGGTCGAGGTGGGCGGGGCCGACACCTTCACCCAGTCGCTGGCCGCGATCCGCCTGGGCGGCAACATCGTCGTGATCGGCCTGCTGTCGGGCATGATGAAGGACATGAACGTCGCCGCGATCTTTGGCGCCAATGCCCACATCACCGGCATCACCGTGGGCAGCCGCACCAATTTCGAGGACATGGTCCGCGCGATCGAGGCGAACGACATCCACCCGCTGGTCGACAAGCGCTTTGCGCTGGAGGACGCCGGCTCCGCCTTCACCGCGATGAAGGCGGGCGAGCACTTCGGCAAGATCGTCCTCGACATCGGCTGAGGACAAGATTCCCACCTCATCCTGAGGAGGTCGAAGACCGTCTCGAAGGATGGGCCGCCGGCACTGGCGGCGCATCCTTCGAGGCCCCTACGGGGCACCTCAGGATGAGGGGTTCATTGTCGCCCGGGTTCAGATCCAGACCATCGTCACCCATTCGGCCAGCAAGGCGGGCTTGTCTTCGCCCTCGATCTCGATCGCGCATTCATGGGCGATCTGGACCTTGCCGCCTTCGCTCTCGGCGATTGACTTCACAGTGAACTTGCCGCGGATGCGCTTGTTCACCTTCACCGGCGCCATGAAGCGGACGCGGTTATAGCCATAGTTGACGCCCATCTTGGTGCCGGAGACGCCGGGCACCGCCTGGTAGGCCATCACCGGCATCATCGACAGCGTCAGCAGGCCATGCGCGATGGTGCTGCCGAACGGCGTCTTGGCGGCCATCTCCGGGTTCACATGCAGGAACATGTGGTCCTCGGTAATGTCGGCAAAGGCGTTGATCCGGTTCTGGTCGATCAGGAACCAGTCGGACGTCCCGATCTCCTTGCCCTGGTACGACTTGACCTCGTCCAGCGTCATGGTGCGCGTGGGGCCCTGCATCTTCTATCCTCCCTTTGGGTCGCCGGACTTTAGCCGCCCAGGGCGGACAAGCAAACGCTCAGCGTGCTCGGCGGAAGGTGAGGTTGAGGCGGTGGTCGGGGGGCAGGATGGGGTGGGCGGCGCCCGCGCCCTCGTCCAGGATGCGGTCGACGCCGTGGAAGCGCATGCGGCCTGCGTCGTACATCACCAGGACGTCTCCGGCACGCAGCATGATGCGCTGAACGGCATCCTTGCGCGTGCGGCCGCCGAGCGCGAAGCGGGCACTGGCGCCAAAGCTGAACGAGACGATGGGCCAGCGGAAGTCGGCCTCGTCATGGTCCTGGTGCTGGCCCATCTTCGCGCCCGGCGGATAGCGGTTGACCAGGCAGACATCGGGGTCGAACGGCCCGGCCCCGGCCAGCAGCGCATGCTTCTGCGCCAGCGCCTTGAGCAGGGGCGGGATCGCGGGCCAGGGCTGGCCTGTGGTGGGGTGCGTCTCGGCATAGCGGTAGCCGGCCTGGTCCGAATACCAGCCGACCGCCCCGCAATTGGTCATGTCGCAGCTGAACGGCCCGCGTGGCGTGGTCGCGCGGTAGAAGGGCGCCGCCGCCGCAACACCCGCCACCAGGTCCAGGCACAGTCCCTGCGTCGTCTCGTCCAGCGCATTGCGGAACAGGGCGATGCCGTCGCCCAGGTCCGCCGCCTCCGCCGTCGCGTCGGGGATCAGGCGCAGCTGGGTCATGACCCGATGTCCGCGCCGACCTGCTCCCTCTCCTGTCGCGGAGCGATGGGAGAGGGCTGGGGTGAGGGCAGGGTCCACCGGATCAGCCGAAGGCGCCGATTGTCGAGCGCAGAACATTGCCCCCACCCAACCCTCCCCCATCGCTTTGCGACGGGGGAGGGCTTTCGGATGAGCCCCGGGTACAGCGAGCGCATCACTTCCGCCCGAACAGGCGTTCGATGGCGCTGCGGTCCAGGGCGACATAGGTCGGGCGGCCGTGGTTGCACTGGCCGCTGAGAGGCGTCGCCTCCATCTCGCGCAGGAGGTGGTTCATCTCGGGCACCGAGAGCCTGCGGCCGGCGCGGACGCTGTGGTGGCAGGCGATGGTGCCACACACGGCGTCCAGCCGCTCCTTCAGGGCCAGGCCCTCGTCGTGGGCGGCCAGGTCGTCGGCCAGGTCGCGCACCAGGTCCTTGATGTTGCCCTGGGCCAGCAGGGCCGGCACCTCCCGCACCAGGACGGCGCCGGGGCCGAAGCCCTCCAGGATCAGGCCCAGCTCGACGAATTCGTCCGCGCGGGCGCCCAGGCGTTCGACATCGGCGGGGTCCAGCTCGACCACCTCGGGGATCAGCAGGGGCTGGCGTGCCACGCCGCTGCCGGCCAGCTGGGCCCGCATCTTCTCCAGGACCAGACGCTCGTGCGCGGCATGCTGGTCGACCAGGACCAGGCCGTCGCGCGTCTCGGCCAGGATGTAGGTTGCGTGCAGCTGCGCCCGGGCCGCACCCAAAGGCAGGTCGCGCGGGTCGAAGCCCTGCTCCGCGTCCTCCGCGCGGGCGGGCAGTTCGGCCACGGCCTGGCCCGCGCCTGACGGCAGCGGCGCCTGGAAGGCGGCCGCCTGCTCGCGCAGGGCGGGCCCGGGCCGCGGCGGGTTCCACGATGGGGCAGGCCCGCGGAACGGCAGCACGGCCGCCGGCTCCGGGCGGAAGGCGCCGAGGGCCGCCAGCGATACCGTGGTCGCTGCCCGGTGCCCCGCCGCCGCCAAAGCGTGGCGCAGGGCCGAGACGATCAGGCCGCGCACCAGGCCTGGATCGCGGAAGCGCACTTCCGCCTTGGCGGGATGGACGTTGACGTCGACGGCATGGCCGTCCAGTTCCAGGAACAGGGCCAACTGGGGGTGTCGGTCGCGCGCCAGGACGTCGGCATAGGCACCCCGCACGGCCCCCACCAGCAGCTTGTCCCTGACCGGGCGGCCGTTCACGAACAGGTGCTGGTTCAGCGCATTGCCGCGCGAGAAGGTGGGCAGGCCCGCATAGCCCGACAGGACGATCCCCTCCCGCGCGGCACTGATGGGCAGCGCATTGGCCAGGAACTCGCGGCCCAGCAGGTCAGCCAGGCGCGCGCCCAGCGCCTCCTGCGGCCCCTCGCCCAGCAGGGCGGGCCGCGGCTGCACACGCAGGGACGACCGGCCATTGTCGCTGACGTGGAAGCCGATTGCCGGCCGTGCCATGGCCAGGCGCCGCACGATGTCGAGGGCGGCCTGCGCTTCCGTCCGCTCCGCCTTCAGGAACTTCAGCCGGGCGGGGGTGGCAAAGAACAGGTCCCGCACCTCCACCCGCGTGCCCCTGCCGTGCGCCGCCGGCGCCACGGGGCCGACTTGCCCGCCCTCGACCGCGATGGTCCAGGCGTCGTCCGACCCTTTCGCGCGGGAGGTGAGCGAGAGCCGGGCGACCGAGCCGATGGAGGGCAGCGCCTCCCCCCGGAAGCCCAGGGTGGCGATGTCCTCCAGCCGGTCGCCGGGCAGCTTGGACGTGGCGTGGCGCTCGATCGCCAGTTCCAGGTCCGCGGGGCTCATGCCGATACCGTCGTCGCTGACCAGGACCAGGTCGCGGCCGCCGCCTTCCAGGCTGATGTCGATCTGCGTGGCGCCGGCGTCGATCGCGTTCTCGACCAGTTCCTTGAGCGCGCTGGCCGGCCGCTCGATCACCTCGCCCGCGGCGATCCGATTGACCGTGCTTTCAGGCAGGCGGCGGATCGGCACGGGGGCACTCCAACAAGAGAATCAGGTCTCGGCCAGGTATTGTCGCGCCAGGATCTTGCTCTCTTCCACCGCCGGCTGGTCGAACGGATCGACGCCCAGCAGGTCGGCGGCCAGGATCGTCTCCAGCATGAAGCTCATGAACAGCGCCCCCAGCGTCTCCTCGTCCAGGCGGGGGAGGGCGATGCGGCGGATCGCATGGCCGCGATTGGCCAGCGCGTCGGTCGTGGCGCGCACCTGGGCCGCGACCAGCTGGCCCACCCGCTTGCCCGCCAGCCAGGCAAGCGCCGGATCGCTGGCCAGGTCGGCCGGGATCTCCGGCCCTTCGGCCGTCGTGTCGGCCGACAGGATCAGGTAGAGCTTGTCCTTCGGCCCATCCAGGAACAGCTGCAGCTGGCTGTGCTGGTCGACCGGACCCAAGGCCGGGACCGGGGTCAGGCCCTTGCCCTGCTTGCCCAGGCTTTCGGCCCAGAGCTGGCGCCACCAGGCGGTCAGCAGGGCGAAGCGGTCGCCATAGCCGAACATGACGTTCTGGGTGATGCCCCGGTGGGCCAGGCCGACGGCGACCGCTGCCCCCAGCGCTGCCGGCACCTCGACCACGGGGGCATGGAATGCCTGGTCCAGGACGCCTGCCGCACCGCGGCGCACCGCATCGACGTCCAGGCCCAGGACAAGCCCCGGCACCAAGCCCACCAGGGAGAGCACCGAATAGCGCCCGCCCAGGTCCGGGTCATGGTCGAGCACGGGCAGGTCGTAGTGCGTCGCCAGGCGGCGCAGCACGTTGTCCTTGGGCTCGGTGATGACCAGAAAATGGTGCTTCAGGTACTTGCCCCCGCCAGCCGCGTTCAGGGCGGCAATGGCGGCCAGGAACTGGCTCATCGTCTCGGCCGTGCTGCCCGACTTCGAGACGACCAGGAACCGCGTGGTGCGCAGGTCGAGCGCGCCCAGCAGCGCCGTGAAGCTGGCGCCGTCCAGGTTGTCGGCGACGTGCAGGCGGGGCCTGCCCTGCGGCTGGTGCAGCGGACCCTGGACCAGGGCCGCCAGGGTCGCCGCCCCCAGCGCCGAGCCCCCCGTGCCCAGCAGCACGACGTCGGTCGTGTTGTTCAGCAGCTTCTCGACGATCGGGCGGGCAGCCACCAGGTCGGCCGACTGCCGCGGCAGCGTGAAGTGCGGCCAAGTCTCGCCGGCGAGCGCCTTCAGCCGGACGGCGCAGCGCTCCAGAAGCGCGGGATCGGGACTGGCGTTCAGGAAGCTCTGCGCGAAGGTCATTCTGGATCGTCCACCCTGTTGGTGCGCCTCGTTGTGCGGCGGCTGAGCGCGTTCGACACCGTCGCTCATCCCCGCGGAAGCGGGGATCCAGGGGCCGCAAGGACAGCGCCGGTGGCCCTGGATTCCCGCTTTCGCGGGAATGAGCGGGTATTCATGGGCGCCTTCTCAATCTCCATCCAGGCTCCCAGTTCCTGCTCGGGTCAAACCGGGAGGCGCAGGAAGAGGAAGCGGAGCGCAGGGTTGCCGCGCCCCGGTCCTGGCGTCAGAAAATCCCTTCCAGCGGGGCCTGCTGGCGCGGCACGTTCTGGGGCGTCTCGCCCTGCGTCGGCGGCAGGCCAGCGCCCGCATTGGCGCGCAGCCGTGCCTGCTCGGCGGCTGCGTCGACAGTCACGTCGGGCGACTGCGGATCGCGCCAGAACAGCACGTCGTCCATGAAGGACTGGCTCTTTTCGGCCAGCTGCGCGCCCTCGCGGTTGACGGTGTTGCGGATCGACGGGTCGACGTCGGTTGCGTTGGCGGCGCCCAGCAGGGCGGCCTCGCCCGCGGTCGGGGCGGAGCCGGTGCCGAAGCCGACGGGCGGCGGCAGGCCGGCATCGGTCGTGCCGACGATCGGCTGACCGAACATGGCGAGGCTCGCCTGGCGGCCGGGCTGGATTTCCTGCGGACGCGGGGCACCGGGCTCAGGCGGGCGCAGGGTAAAGTCGGGCGGGATGGTCAGCGGCTGGTTGGCGACCACCGCGAACTCGTCGGGGGCCTGCTTGCCGAAGCCGAACTGTTCCTTGACCGTGTTGCAGCCGGACAGGCCGGCCGCCAGGACCAGCGCGCCCGCGACCGCCCAGACGGGGCGAAGGGCTGCGTTTCGCGCGTCGCTACTCATGCGCTTTATCCTCCTGGGTGCCACGCGCCCGTCGCGGGTGCTGGCGAAACGAATCAAGGACCAGTCCGACGACGCCGATGGTGATCGCGGCGTCGGCCACGTTGAACGCGGGGAAATAATAGCCGAAGCCATGGACAAGGAAGAAGTCCGCGACCGCCCCCCATTGGAAACGATCGATGACATTGCCGACCGCCCCGCCAATGACCAGGCCCAGCGAGGCCGCCACCAGCCGGTCCTGCGTGCGTGCCAGCCAGATGCCCAACCCAGCGGAAATGGCCAGCGACACGGCGATCAGGACATAGCGCTCGCCGTCGCTGCCGGCCTGGAACATGCCGAAGGACACGCCGCGGTTCCAGACCATGACCAGGTCGAAGAACGGCGTGATCGTCCAGGGTGCGCCCATGCGCCGCGCCATTTCCGCCAGCAGCCAGACCTTGGTGACGCGGTCCAGGGCCAGCGCAGCGATCAGGATCCACAGGCCCAGCCAGCGCGCGCGGCGGCGCTGGGCCGCCGGCGCACCGGTCGCTTGCATCGCGGGATCGTCCACGCCTTGCCTCAGGCCGCCTTGGGGGCTTGCGCCGCCAGGGCATCCTCGCAGCGGAAGCACAGCTCGCCCGATGGGCTCTCGCTCACTTCGGGCAGGACCATCCAGCAGCGGGCGCACTTGTGTCCCTCGGCCAGGCGGGCGACGACGGCAACGCCCGGCACCTCGGCCAGGGTGAAGGCACCCTCCGGTGCTGGCGCGTCCACAAGGTCGAGGCCTGAGACGATGGCGATCTCCTCCAGCGGCACGCCGCCCAGGGCGTGGCGCGTTTCCGCGTCGGCGACGTGCACGACCGGGTGGGCCGCCAGGCTGGCGCCGATGCGCTTCTCGCGCCGCTCGATCTCCAGCGCGCCAAGCACAACCTTGCGCACGTCCTGAACCCGGCGGAACTGGGTGGCCAGGGCGGGGTCCAGCCATTCGGCAGGGATCTCGGGGAAGGTGCGCAGATGGACCGACGCCTCGCCCTCGCCGCGGGCCAGCCAGGCTTCCTCGGCCGTGAACACCAGGATCGGCGCGATCCAGGCGGTCAGGGCGTTGAACACCAGGTCCAGCACCGTGCGCGCCGCGCGGCGCCGCAGGGCACCGGCCGCATCGCAATAGAGCGCGTCCTTGCGCACGTCGAAGTAGAAGGCCGACAGGTCGAAATTGGCGAAGGCGAAGATCGCCTCCCACGCGCGGTGGAACTCGTAGTTCGCATAGGCGTCGCGCACCTGGCCGTCCAGGGTGGCCAGGCGGTGCAGCACCCAGCGCTCCAGCGCCGGCATCTCGGCCGGGGCCACCCGTTCATCGGCCGTGAAGCCGGACAGGTTGGCCAGCAGGTAGCGCAGCGTGTTGCGGATGCGGCGATAGAGGTCCGAGACGCCCTTCAGCACCTCGTTGTCGATCGCGGGATCGTCGCGATAGTCGGTCGAGCCGACCCACAGGCGCAGGATGTCGGCGCCGAACTGCTCCGACACCGTCACGGGCGAGATCACGTTGCCCAGGGACTTGGACATCTTCTGCTTCTCGCGGTCCATGACGAAGCCATGGGTCACGATCGCCTTGAACGGCGCCTGGCCGCGCGTGCCGCAGGCTTCCAGCAGCGAGGACTGGAACCAGCCGCGATGCTGGTCCGAGCCTTCGAGGTAGAGGTCGGCCGGCCAGTCCAGGTCCGCCCATTGCCCCTTCTGGTCCTGCAGCACGAAGGCATGGGTGCAGCCGGACTCGAACCAGACGTCGACGATGTCGTCGATCTTGTCGAAGCGGCTGGCATCATGGTCGGGGCCCAGGAAATGGGCGGGCGGCAGCGTGAACCAGGCGTCCGCCCCGTGTTCGCGGAAGGCGTCCACGATGCGCTGGTTGACCGCCGCATCGCGCAGGGGCTCCCCCGTCTGGCGGTCCACGAACAGGGCGATGGGCACGCCCCAGGCGCGCTGGCGCGAGATGACCCAGTCGGGCCGGTTCTCGACCATGGAACGCAGGCGGTTACGACCCTGCTCCGGCACGAAGCGCGTGGCGTCGATCGCCTTCAGCGCCGTCTGCCGCAGGCCCGTCGTCTCCATGGAGATGAACCATTGCGGCGTCGCACGGAAGATCAGCGGCGCCTTCGACCGCCAGGAATGGGGGTAGGAGTGCACCACCTTGCCCCGCGCCAGAAGGCCATGCGCCTGGGTCAGCGCGTCGATCACGGCGGGGTCGGCATTGCCCGGCTTGCCATCCGGCTTCAGCACGCGCTTGCCCGCAAACAGCGGCGTGTCGGCAACATAGACGCCGTCCGGCCCCACCATCTCGGTGACGCCCAGGCCATGGCGCTGGCCCAGTTCGAAGTCGTCCAGGCCGTGGCCGGGGGCGATGTGGACGAAGCCCGTGCCGGTATCCATGGTGACGAAGTCGCCGGCCAGGACCGGGATGTCGTGGCCATAGCCCTCGGCCCGCAACGGATGGGCACAGCGCGTGCCCAGCAGGTCGCGCCCGGCCACGTGGCCGACGACCGCATGCTCGGTGATGCGCGCGTCGCGCAGGACGTCGGCCAGCCGGTCCGACGCGACGATCACCTCCTCGCCCGCGCGTGCCAGGCTGCCTTCGCCAACCGCCACGACGCGGAGGCGGACGTATTCGGCATCCTCGGCCAGTGCGATGGCGCGGTTGGCGGGGATCGTCCAGGGCGTAGTGGTCCAGATGACGATGGCGGCACCGCGCGCCGCATCCGGCCCCTCGACCACCGGGAACTTGACGTGGATCGTGTTGGACGTGTGGTCGTGATACTCGACCTCGGCCTCAGCGAGGGCCGTCTGCTCGATGACCGACCACATGACCGGCTTGGCCCCGCGATAGAGCGCACCGTTCATCAGGAACTTCAGCAGTTCCTCGACGATCCGCGCCTCGCTTTCGAAGGCCATGGTCAGGTAGGGATTGTCCCACTCACCCGTCACGCCCAGGCGCTTGAACTCGCTCCGCTGGACGTTCAGCCAGTGCTCGGCGAACTCGCGGCACAGCCTGCGGAACTCGACGATGGGAACGGCGGCCTTGTCCTTGCCGTCCTTCCTGAACTGTTCCTCGATCTTCCACTCGATGGGCAGGCCGTGGCAGTCCCAACCGGGGACATAGACGGCCTGCTTGCCCAGCATGAACTGGGTGCGGCAGACGAGGTCCTTCAGGATCTTGTTCAGCGCCGTGCCGATGTGGATGTTGCCGTTGGCATAAGGCGGGCCGTCGTGAAAGGTGAAGCGCGGCCGGCCGGCGGAGGTGGCGCGGCGCTGCCCCTCAAGGTCGGCTTCGGCCCAGCGCTGCAGCAACGCCGGCTCAAGCTTGGGCAGGCCCGCCTTCATCGGAAAGGCGGTTTCGGGCAAGGACAGCGTCGACTTGTAGTCGCGGGCGGGAGTGTCGTTCGTCATGGCGAGCGGAAGGGAGAACCCGTATTGGGCGGATTGACAGGGGCCGCGCCGAGCGCGACCGGGCGTGACAAGGCTGACCCGGCCCTCAGATGAAGGCCGGGCGCATAATTCGGGTGCCTGGGGGCAGCAATCCGCGCATCCGGCGGTTTATAGGCCGCAATCGCCCGCCGGTCCAGCCACGGGCGCGGGACCGTGCTAGGCTGCCCCCTTCCACAACCCTGTTGCGGTGCCGTGATGGGCGAGACGACATTCACTTTCCGCGTTGACGCCGACCTGATGGCGGCCTTCGAGGAGACCGCGCGCGCTCAGGGTCGCTCGATCGAGGACTTGATCCAGGAGTTCATGCGCGAGGTGGTGGAGCAGCCGCCAAGCGACCCTGAATACGACGCCTGGTTCCGCGAGCAGGTCCAGATCGGCCTGGACGAGGCCGATGCAGGCCTGCTGATCTCCCACGAGGAGGTGGAGGCTGAAGCGGCTGCCTGGCGCGCCGAAGTAAGAGCAAGCTGGTCCGCAAGGCCGAGTCGGCAGGGTGAAGCTGCTTTGGACACCGGCAGCCAATCGTGATCGAAAGCGAATCCGCAGCTATATCGAGGTAGACAATCCCGCAGCGGCCTTGGCTCTCGACGAGCGCCTTGCTCAGACAGCAGCTCATCTTGAAGCCTATCCGTTTCTAGGGCGGCCAGGACGACGTGACCGCACGCGAGAGTTTGTGGCGGAGAGAAACTACATCCTGATCTACATGGTCGTTGCGGACACCGTCCGTATCCTCAGGGTCATGCACGCCGCGCGGCGCCGGCCTTGATTCTGGCCGTGACGGTCAGCCGTTGAACCCGCCAGCGTCGAGGAAGGCCTGTTCCTCGGCCGTACTGGTCCGGCCCAGGATCGCGTTGCGGTGGGGGAAGCGGCCGAATCTCCGGATGATGTCGCGGTGGTGGGCGGCATAGCGCTCTGCTTCCTCGCCCAGGCCCATGTGCAGGGCGACGGAATGGTCCTGGTCGGCCAGGTCTTCCGAATGCTCGAAGGGCAGGCACAGGAACTGCTGCAACGCGGGATCGACCTGGGCCTTGTAGCCACGGTCGAGGGCCTCGCGTGCGTACAGGCGGGCCAGAGGATCGGTCGTGTACATGTGCGCGGTGCCGCGGAAGCAGTTGCGTGGGAACTGATCGGTCAGGATGACCAGCGCCAGCGCCCCCTCCGCCGTCGCCAGCCAGTCGTCATGCGCCCGGGCCGCCACGGCCAGATGCAGGTCCATGAAGCGCTGGCGGAAGTCCGCATCGAACGCGTCATCCTTCGCGAACCAACGCTCCGGCCCCGCCTCCCGCCAGAACGCGACGACGCTTGTGGGATCAGTGTTGGTCGGCATGGCGGCTCCGGTTCGGGATCGCGGCAAGCGTAAAGCAAAAGCGCGGGCCTGCGCCCCGAACCTTCACCCTGGCGCGGGGCGGGGCGGCGTCCTATGAGGGTTGCCATGCCGCTTGCCGTGCCGCCTTCCCGCCTACTCGCGTCTGCGCAAGGCGCCTTGTGCGTGCGGCCGCTGGCCTGGCGGGAGCCGCTGGCGGCATTTGCCGCGGTGGCGGGGGAGGCGCACGCCGTGCTGCTGGACAGTGCGGCGCCTTGGGACGGTCAGAGCGGCGATGCGCGCAGCCGATGGTCCTATGTCGCGTGTCGCCCAGCACGGGTCATCCGGGCGGACGACTGGGGTGTTACGGTCGATGGCGTGGCCGTTGCGGGTGACCCCTTCGCCGTGCTGGAGCGGGAACTGGCGGCATGGGCGCTGCCCGGGGCCACGGGACCGGCGCCGTTCCTGACGGGGGCCATTGGCTATCTGGGCTATGACCTGGGCCGGCACCTGGAGCGTCTGCCCCCGCCTGCCGACGATCCCGTCACCGTGCCGGAGATGGTGGTCGGACTCTATGATGCGGTTGCGGCCTTTGACGGCGCGACACGACAGGCCTGGGTTATCGCTCGGGCCCTGCCGGGCGAGCCGGTGGCGGCGGCCGAGGCCAAGGCCGCGGCGCTGGCCCGGCCGCTGGAGGCGGCGCCGGCAGCATCACCCGGCGCGGACTGGGCGGCGACGTCCCCCTGGCATGCCGACCTGGCGCCGGCGGAGGTTGAGGCGCGTATCGCGCGGGTGATCGCGGAAATCCATGCGGGGGAGATCTTCCAGGCCAACTTCACCCAGCGCTTCCGGGCGCCGATCCCGCCCGGCCTGACGCCACTGGACTTGTACCTGAGGCTGCGGACGCTGAGCCCCGCGCCGTTCGCGGCCCTGCTCCAGTGCGGGCCGGGCCTTGCGATCGCCAGTGCCTCGCCCGAGCGGTTCCTGCGCCTGACGCCTGATGGCGCGATCGAGACGCGGCCGATCAAGGGCACGCGACCGCGCGGAGTGGACGAGGCGACCGACGCGGCCCTTGCTGCGGAACTGCTGGCCAGCGAGAAGGACCGGGCCGAGAACCTGATGATCGTCGACCTGCTGCGCAACGACCTGGGGCGGGTGGCGGAACTGGGCAGCGTCACGGTCCCGCAGCTGAATGCACTGGAGCGCTTTGCCTCCGTCCATCACCTGGTCTCGGTCGTGCGGGCGCAGCTGCGCCGGGGCCTGGGGCCGGTCGACCTGCTGCGTGCGACCTTTCCCGGCGGGTCGATCACCGGTGCGCCCAAGATCCGGGCGATGGAGATCATCCGGGCGGTGGAGCCGGCGCGGCGCGGCGCGAACTATGGCGCGATCGCCTGGATCGGGGTCGACGGCGCCATGGATTCGGCGGTCGTGATCCGCACCCTGACCCTGGCTGGCGGGACCGTGGTGGCCCAGGCGGGCGGCGGCATCGTCTCCGATTCCGAGCCTGCAGCGGAGCGGGAGGAGAGCCTGGTCAAGCTGCGCCCCCTGCTGCGGGCCGTTGCGGGGCCGGCGCCATGATCGTCTGGCTCAACGGCATGCTGGTCGCGGCGGAAGCGGCGCGCATCGACCCTGCCGATCGTGGATTCACCCTGGGCGACGGCCTGTTCGAGACGATCCGGGTCGAGGCGGGCCACCCCCGCCACCTGGCGCGTCACCTGGACCGCCTGCGGGCGGGGTGCGCCGTCTTGCGCCTGACCCTGCCCAAGGTCGACCTGGGGGCGGCCATCACAGGCGTGCTCGCTGCCAACGGCCTGGTGGAGGCGGCCGTGCGCCTGACCGTCAGCCGGGGCGTCGCCGCGCGCGGCGTCCTGCCCCAGGGGTCTGCCCCGCCCACCATCCTGCTGACCGCGGGACCGCTGCCAGGACCGTTGCCCCCGGCGCATCTTGTGACGGCGCAGGGGGTCCGACGGAACGAGCATTCGCCGCTGTCGCGGATCAAGTCGCTCAACTATCTCGATTCGGTCCTGGCCCGGCTGGAGGCGGCGGAGAGGGCGGCGGACGATGTCCTGATGCTCTCGACCGGCGGCTTCGTGGCGGAGGCCAGCGCCGCCAACCTGTTCGCCGTCGTCGACGGCCGGCTGGTGACGCCACCGGTTGACGATGGGGCGCTGCCGGGGACGCGGCGCGCGCTGCTGCTGGAGCGGGGGGCGGTCGAACAGCGCCTGCTGCCGGCGGACCTGGCACAGGCCCAGGAAGTGTTCGTGGCCAACGCCCTGACCTTGCGGGCGGTGGCATCGCTGGACGGCCCGCCGCTGCCGGCCGTGGCGGGTCAGGCCCTGGCCTGGGCGCAGGCCCAGGACTGAGACTCAGCCGGCCATGAGCTGCGCGCGGGCGGTGGCCGCGTCGGCGGCGATCTGCGCCTTGAGCGCGTCGAGGCCGGAGAACTTCTGCTCGGGCCGGACGAAGTCCATCACGGCGACGCGCAGGACCTGGCCATAGAGGTCGCCGGCAAAGTCGAACAGGTGGACTTCCAGATTCACGTCCTGCTTGTCGAAGGTGGGGCGGCGGCCCAGGTTGGCGACGCCGTCGTGCCACGTGCCATCCGCCGTCTGGGCCCGCACCGAATAGACCCCCAGGCGCGGCACGACATAGTCGCCCAGGTTCAGGTTGGCGGTGGGGAAGCCAATGGTGCGGCCCCGCTGGTCGCCCTTCAGCACCGTGCTTTCGATCTCGAAGGCCCGGCCCAGCAGCTTCGCCGCCTCGCGCGGGCGGCCCTCGGCCAGATGGCTGCGCACGGCGGTCGACGAGAACAGCTGGCCCCCCTCGCGCACCGCCTCGACCACGGTCAGGCCGAAACCCTCCATCTCGGCCATCTGGGCCAGCAGGGTGGCGTTGCCGGAACGGCCCTTGCCGAAGCAGAAGTCGAAGCCGATCACCACATGGACGGCGCGCAGGCGCTCCACCAGCAGCTCGATCACGAAGTCCTGCGCCAGCATGCCAGCCAGGCGCTGGTCAAAGGCCTGGATCGCCAGGACATCGCAGCCCAGGCCCGCCAGGGCCCGCGCCTTGGACGCGGGCGGCGTGATGCGAAAGGGCGGGTCGTCCGGCCTGAAATAGCGCCGCGGATGCGGCTCGAAGGTCAGGACGCCAAAGGGCACGTCCATCTCGCCGGCAATGCGGCGCGCCTCACCCAGCACGACCTGGTGGCCGCGATGGACGCCATCGAAATTGCCCAGCGCCAGGACGGCGCCCTGGGCGGCGGGAGAGGGGGCGGTGTCGCCCTCGACGATCAGCAAGGCTGCCTCAGCAGGTCGGTCGGCCGGGTCGGTGGGCCAGGAAGGTGGTCCAGGGGTCGATGGTCCGGTGCGGGATCAG
The DNA here is from genome assembly GCF_051903925.1 of Zavarzinia sp. CC-PAN008. Lineage (GTDB taxonomy): Bacteria > Pseudomonadota > Alphaproteobacteria > Zavarziniales > Zavarziniaceae. The sequence goes on along the minus strand of NZ_CP173678.1, from coordinate 120,977 downwards.
GCTTCAACGGGGCGTGCTGCGACCATGATCACCGCCTCGCCCTCGATCACCGTCTTGCCCGCCACGGTGCAGGTGCAGGCAAAGGTGATGCGCTTTCGCCTGGGATCAAGCTCCATCGCCGTGACCGTTGCCGTGACCGTGTCGCCGATCAGGACAGGGGCCTTGAAGCGCAGGGTCTGCGACAGGTAGATGGCGCCCGGCCCCGGCAGGCGGGTGCCGAACACGGTCGACAGAAAAGCGGCGGAGAGCATGCCGTGGGCGATGCGCTGCTTGAACGGCGTGCCCGCGGCAAAGGCGGCGTCCAGGTGGACCGGGTTGGTATCGCCAGAGATGCCCGCGAACAGGACGATGTCCGCTTCCGTCACCGTCTTGGCGAACGAGGCACTCTGCCCGATCGCGATGTCCTCGAAATAGACCTGGGGCACCTGCATCCCGATATCCTTGAGCCGCTGCTGACCCGTGGCCCGGGCATGCGCATCCACGCGGCGCCAGGGCCCGCGCACCATAAGGGCGGCGCCCTTGGCAACACAAGCGTGCTCGCCTTAACCGTTCTTTAGGCGTGCCGGAGCCACACTCTGCCCAACAGTTGATCCGGGAACAGGTGCGCAGACCATGGCCGTCGATCTAGCGATGCCCATTTTGATCGTCGACGACTACAAGACGATGCTGCGGATCATCCGCAACCTGCTGAAGCAGCTTGGCTTCGACGAGGTGGACGAAGCCACCGACGGCAGCCAGGCCTTGTCCAAGATGCGCGCGCGAAATTACGGGCTGGTGATTTCCGACTGGAACATGGAGCCGATGACGGGCTACGACCTGCTCAAGGCAGTGCGTGCGGATGATCAGCTGAAGAAGACGCCCTTCATCATGATCACGGCCGAGAGCAAGACCGAGAACGTGATCGCGGCCAAGCAGGCGGGCGTCAACAACTACATCGTCAAGCCGTTCAACGCCCAGACGCTGAAGGGCAAGATCCAGGCCGTCCTGGGCGATTTCTGATCGCATCCCCGCCCCGGCACCCGGACCGGGCCAGGGTCGGCACCCCCCGCGCGCCTGGCGCCTGCGGGGGGTGTTTCCGCGAACGGGAAGCCCGTCGCGCAGATCCCGACGAATGCCTCAGTGCGTGCGGGCGCGAGCCCGGGCGCTGCGCTCAAGCGCCACGGCGACCAGGCGGTCGATGTCCAGCCGCTCGCGGAACAACTCCAGCAGGCGCATCTCCTCGACCGTCACCTGTCCGTCCGCGGCCGCCACGTCGCAGGCCAGCACATAGGCCGTCTCGCGCAGGCCCTCGCTCAGCGACGCCACCACCGCCTCCAGCACCCGTTCCAGGCCGTTCGGCTTGGCCAGGAGGGCGGCACAATGCTCGGCCGAAGGCACGACCTGTTCCGGATCGAACGCCCGGAAAACGGGCACCGTCTCGACCAGCTGGCCGATGGTCTTCAGTTCGGCGTCGGTCATGTCCTGGTCCGCGGCCGACATCACGACCATGACATAGAGCAGGGCCTCGGCTGGGGCGACGGGCGATGACATCGGTGTTCGATCCTCCATTCGGCTGCGCACCATAGAGGCGCGCCTGTGCGGCCAGCAAGCCGCACGCCGCACAGCGGGCCATGCGCTAGTGTCGGGCCATGAGCCAGATCAATCACGGCACCGACGCAGGCGGCGCCAGCGTCTTTGACCGCGTCCTGCTGGCCCGGCGGCGCCAGCGCGCGGCGCCCGGCTTCGCCGCCCACCGCTTCCTGAAGGCCGAGTTGGCCGAACGCCTGGTGGAGCGCGTGGGCGACGTGAACCGGCGTTTTCCCCTGGCCCTGGACCTAGGCTGCCACGATGGCAGCGTCGGCGCCGCGCTGCTGGCGGGGGGGCGGGTCGACCGGCTGGTCAGCGCCGACCTGGCGCCGGGTTTCGCCGGCCAGGCCCCCGGCCTGCGCCTGGCGGCGGACGAGGAGCGCCTGCCCTTTGCCGAGGCGTCGTTCGATCTGGTCGTGTCGGCCTTCTCCCTGCATTGGGTCAACGACCTGCCCGGCGCGCTGATCCAGATCCGCCGGGTGCTGAAGCCGGACGGCTTGTTCATCGCCTGCCTTGCCGGGGCGGGCACCCTGGCCCCGCTGCGCCAAGCCTGGTTCGAGGCGGAGGAGGCGACCCTGGGGGGAATCACCCCGCGGGTGGCGCCGCTGCCGGCGCTGGAGGACGGGGCCGCGCTGCTGCAGCGGGCGGGCCTTGCCCTGCCGGTTGCCGATTCGGACAGCGTGCGCGCCCGCTGGCCCGATGCGCTGGCCCTGCTGCGCGACCTGAAGGGCATGGCGGAAGGCAACATCCTGGCCGCCCGGCGGCGCCAGCCCACGCGGCGCGACACGCTGGGTGCTGCCCTGGCCGCCTATCCCGCCGATGATGCGGGCGCGGTCGAGGGGCGGTTCGAGATCCTGTGGCTGACCGGCTGGGCCCCTTCGCCCGACCAGCCACAGCCGCTGCGGCCGGGCAGTGCCACAATGCGCCTGGCCGACGCGATCGACCGGGTGCGCGGGGCAGGCCCGTCATGAAAGCGCAACATATTGCAGGAAAAGGGAGATTCTCCCTGGCTTAAGATTTCCGTAAGACCTGGAGCCGACAGTCCGTAGGCAGAGGGGCAGCGGTCTGGGCAGGCGATGACGCGATGGGGGCGAAGCGGGACGGGGCGGACGGCACAGGCCCTGGAGGCGGGTGGCAGCCGTGCCCTGCGCGCGGATCCGGGCGATGGCGACGCGGAGGCCCTGCTCGCCGCCCTGGGTCACGAGATCGCCTATGCCTTCCAGCCCGTGGTGCTGACCCATACCGGCGGCACCTATGGCTTCGAGGCGCTGCTGCGCGGCCATGACCGCCTGGGCATGGCGAGCATCCAGGAGCTGTTCGACACCCTGCACCAGCATGGCGTCCTGGCGGAGGGCGACGCGATCCTGCGCCGGATCGCCCTGCGGGCCTTTGCCGGGTTTGGCCCGGCCATGGGGGCCAAGCTGTTCTACAACATGGACAACCGACTGATCGGCCAGGCTCTGCCCGAGCTGGCGGGCGGAACCCTGCCGGCGTCCTCGGTCTGCTTCGAGATTTCCGAGCGCCACAGCCTGGAACAGGGGGCGGCCACGGAACGCACGCTGGCGGGGTGGCGCGCACAGGGCCACCTGCTGGCCCTGGACGATTTCGGGGCGGGGCATGCCGGCATGCAGATGCTGCATGCGGCGCGGCCCGACCTGGTGAAGATCGACCGCTTCTTCATCGCCGGCGTCGACCGCGACCGCGCAAAGAAGACGCTGCTGGGCGCCATGGTGGCGATGGCGCATGGCCTGGGCATGAACGTGGTGGCCGAGGGGGTGGAGACCGAGGCCGAACTGATGACGGTGCGCGAACTGGGCTGCGAGATGGTCCAAGGCTATTTCGTGCAGCGCCCCAGCCTGGAGGCGGGCCTGATGCTGCCGCGCTACGAGGTCGTCGCCGCGGCCTCCCGGCGCGAGCGGCGGGGCGATGGACCGGTGGCGGCGAGCCAGGGCGATTCGACCCTGATCCGCAACGAGCTCGCCTGGGTCGAGCCGCTCTGCCTGTCCGACCCCATGACCCGCGCGTTCGAGTTCTTTCGCCGCGACGCCGCCCGCACCTTCCAGGTGGTGGTGGACGCCGACGGAGCGCCGCGCGGCATCATCCGCGAGCAGGACCTGAAGGAATACATCTACTCGCCCTTTGGCCGCGACGTCCTGGCGAACAAGAACAGCAGCAAGAAGCTGTGGAGCTTTGTCCGGCCCTGCCCGCAATGCGACATCAACGGCAAGGCCGAGCGCATCCTGGAGGCCTATGCCCAGGCCGACGATCCGCAGGCGCTGCTGGTGGTGGAGGACGGACGCTATGCCGGGCTGCTCAGCTCCGCCTCGGTCGTCCGCCTGATCAATGCCAAGCACCTGGCCCTGGCACGCGACCAGAACCCGCTGACCCGCCTGCCGGGCAATACCCAGATCATGGACTTCGTCAGCCGGCAGTTCGAGGACGATACCGGCGCCGTCTCCCTCTGCTATTTCGACATCGACAATTTCAAGCCGTTCAACGACGCCATGGGCTTCCGCCAGGGCGACCGCGCGATACGCCTGTTCGCGGACCAGATGCGCGCCCATTTCCCGGGGCTGGGCACGTTCCTGGGCCATATTGGCGGCGATGATTTCTTTGCCGCCATTCCCGCGGCGTCGCCCCAGGCCGTGCGGGCGCAGGTCGGCCAGCTGCTGGCCGGCTTTGCCGACGATGCCCGCGCCTTCTATGACGAGGCGACGCGCCGGCGCGGTTCGATCGAGGGGCGCGACCGCGAGGGGCGGCCGCGCAGCTTCGGCCTGCTCAGCGCCAGCGCCGCCGTCCTGCACCTGCCGGACGGGCCGCGCCGGGTCACGCTGGACCGGGTCCTGGGGGCACTGGCCGACATGAAGCGCAGCGCCAAGCTGAGCCCCGGCGGGATCTGCGAGATTGCCGCCTGTGCCCTGGAGGGGCAGGGGATCCAGTTGCCGGACCGTCCGTCCTGGCCTGCCCCGGCGACCGTGCAGGGGGCCTGCGCCACGCAACCGGCGGCATTCCATGCGCCGCCGGCTGCCGCATCGCCGACGATCAGTCCGGCTGCTTGACCAGTTCGCCCTCGACCGTGCGGACGACCTTGCCGTCGACCACGCGGGAGTACTGCAGCTGCATGCCGGGCTCGGCAAGGTAGCGGCGATAGGTCTGGTTGACCGCGTAACCGTTCTCGTCAAAGCCGAACGTCGTGACGGTGAAGCCTTCGCCTTCGAAACGCGCCCAGGCGCAGAAGGCGTCCATCAGCTTGTCGCAGACCTTCTGCGCCGCCCACAGGTCGCCCTGCTCGGCCTTCACGAAGGTGATCGCCTGGCCCTTGATCACGTCCTCGTTGCCGGCCGACAGCCGGACATGGGTCGAGTTCAGGACAAAGCTGTCGTCGTCGATCTTCTGGACGCGGATGGTCAGGTCCCGTTCCTTGTAGTTGATCCACTGGGCGCTGCCTTCCTGCTCGACGCCCTTGCCGACCCAGACGCCGACAAACGGATCGATCGGCGCCTCGGCCAAGGCCGCCGTCGATCCCGCGGCAGCGAATCCGACCGTCAGTGCCAAGGCGGCCGCCGCCGCCCGCACGCTCCCTGCGATGCCCATGCCGATATCCTCCCCTTCGGGCACGCCGTGCCCGATTGCCTGGATCCTATAACATTGTGCACCGGTCGCCCGTAAGGCGTGCCGGCTGGGCCCCCCGCGCAAGCGGCCGGCCGCCTAAAGGCGGTCGCGCAGGGCCGCCACCAGCGGCAGGTCCGCTGGCGGCATGGCCAGTTGCCCAAGATGCAGCGGCCGGACCCAGCGCAACGCGCTGTGGACCAGAGGTTGTGGCGTGCCGACCCAGTTGCGCAACACGTACAGCGGCATCAGCAGGTGGAAATCGGCGTAAGTGTGACTGGCGAACGAAAACGGCGCGAGGCAGGTGGGATCGACCTGGATGCCCAGTTCCTCGGCCAGTTCGCGGACCAGGCAGGCCTCCGGCGTCTCGCCTGCCTCGACCTTGCCGCCGGGAAACTCCCACAGGTCGGGCATCGCCTTGCCGGGCGGGCGGCAGGCGACCAGGACGCGGCCATCGGGATCGACAAGCGCCGCCGCGGTCACGAGCACCAGCCTGTGCCCCTGGGATATCGGGTCTGTCTTTGTCTCTGTCACAGCTGCTCCTCGATCCAGTCGCCGACCAGCGCCAGGGCGGCCGGATCGTGGACCAGGCCGATATGGGTGGCGTCCGGCACGATGCGGACGGTGGCCGTCGCGGTCTGCGCCCCGATCACGTCCTGGAACTGCGTGGCGTCGAAGACCTCGTCGGCAGCCCCGACCACCACCAGGGTCGGCACCGCCAGCGCGGCCAGGTCGGCGCGATAGTCCGGGCGCGGGACATAGGACGTGTTCAAGCGATAGGAATAGGCCCGGGTCGCCGTATGGCCCAGGCGGCCCTCCAGGATCGACGGCGGCATGGCAAAGGCGATGACGGGCAGGTGGTTCAGGGCGGTGATCCCGAGCCCGTTCAGCATCGCCAGTCCGACAATGCGGCGGACCGCGGGGTGGGCCCAGCCGCCCCCTCCTGGCCGCTGCGTCGGGGCCTCATGGCTCAGATAGGGGGCAAGCAGGACGAAGGCATCCGCCCTGTGGCCATGGGCACCGCCGGCAAAGCGCACGGCCAGGCCGCCGCCTGCGGAATGCCCCGCCACGACCACGGGCTGGCCCGGGCGTGCGCGATGGTCCAGGAGATCGGCCAGGTCGTCCTCCATCTGCCCGATATAGTCGACATCGCCGCGCCGGGCCGGTGCCGGGCCATGGCCGCGCGGGTCCGGCACCAGCACCGCGATCCCGCTGCGCGCCGCCAGATCGCTGGCCAGTGCATGGAACTGCATGCCATGCCAGCCCGAGCCGTGCAGCAGGACGACGATGCCGCGCGCCCCCTCCGGCTGGCCATAGACCCGGTAGCCCAGTGCCGTGCCGTCCCGCGCGGGGAAATGGCTCAAGCCCGGCAGGCCGTCATAGTTCGACCCGACCGATGCCGCGAAGTCCAGTCCTGCCCCCTCCACGCTCGGCGCCGCCGGGCTGTCCGTCGCGACCAGGGCAAGGGCCACCAGGACATAGAGTGCGGCGGCTGCGGCCAGGCCCAGGGCGAACTGGACGATCCGCTTCATCGGGGTGGCAGGATCAGGAGCGGTAGTCGGCGTTGATGTCGATGTAGCCGTGCGTCAGGTCGCAGGTCCAAACCGTGGCACTGCCCGATGCGATCCCGACATCGACCTCGATCAGGATGTCGTCGCCCTTGAAATGCGCGGTCGCGGCGGCGTCGTCATGGTCGGCGCGGACCATGCCGTCCTCGGCCACGGGGCGGCCACCCAGGCGGATCGCCAGGCGGTCGCGGTCGGCCTGCTCGCCCGACTTGCCCACGGCCATCACGATGCGACCCCAGTTGGCGTCGGCGCCGGCGATGGCCGTCTTGACCAGCGGCGAGTTGGCGATGGCCAGGCCGATCCGGCGCGCCGCCGTCTCGTCCTCGGCGCCGGTGACCTTGATCGTCACGAACTTCCGCGCGCCCTCGCCATCGCGCACCACCAGCTTGGCCAGTTCGACCAGCAGGTCTTCCAGCGCCGCGCCGAAATCGGCCAGCGCCTCGGGATGGTCGACGGCCGCGCCCGACTGGCCGGTGGCGAAGGCCAGGACCGTGTCGCTGGTCGAGGTATCGCCGTCGACCGTCACGCAGTTGAACGAACGGTCGACCGCACGCGTCAGGGCGGCCTGCAGCGTCGCGGCCGGTACGGCCGCGTCCGTGGCGATGAAGGACAGCATGGTGGCCATGTCGGGCTGGATCATACCCGAACCCTTGGCGATGCCGGTCAGCGTGACGGTTCGCCCGGCGATCGTCAGCGTGCGGCTGGCGGCCTTTGGGAACGTGTCTGTCGTCATGATCGCGCGCGCGGCGTCCGCCCAGGCATCGGCACTCAGGCGCTCGACCAGGTCGGGCAGCACGGCGACGATGCGCTCGGCCGCCAGCGGCTCGCCGATGACGCCGGTCGAGGCGAGATAGACATCCTCCGCCACGGCGTCCACGACCTCGGCCGCGGCATGCGCCGTGGTCCGCGCGGCCCAGGCGCCGGCCTTGCCCGTGAAGGCATTGGCATTGCCGGAATTGACCACCAGGGCGGCGGCACTGCCGCGCTCCAGGTGGGCGCGGCACCAGTCGACCGGGGCCGACGGGCATTTCGACCGGGTCAGCGTGCCGGCCACGGTGGTGCCGGGGCTGAAGCGCATCAGCAGCACATCCGTCCGCCCGCGATAGCGCACGCCCGCGGCCGCGGTCGCCATGGTCACGCCGGCGACGGCCGGCAGCGGCGGCAGGCCCGCCGGCGCCAGGGGCGAGACGGGGTGGCTCATTGCGGGGCCATTTCCAGTCCGGCGGGCGGGGTCACGCCGCCGCCGTGGTCGGCATCGCCCGGCGTGCCGTGCGTCGGCGCGATCTGGATCTGCGGGTTGATCGGGCTGCCGTCCAGGCCGAACATCTCGACCTTGGCGCCCTGCCGCAGGGTGTCCAGCTTGGCGGTGATCGCCTCGCGCGCGACCTGCTGCTCCAGCTGCGCACGCACTTCCTCGAAGCTGGGCTTGGGCTTCGTCCGCTTTTCCTCGACCTTGATGATGTGCCAGCCGAAGGGCGTCTTGACCGGATCGGAGATCTGGCCCGGCTCCAGCTTGAAGGCCGCGGTGCTGAACTCGGGCACCATCTCCTCCGGACCGAACCAGCCGAGGTCGCCCCCGGAATCGGAGGCCGGGCCGTTCGACTGCTCGTTGGCCAGGGTGACGAAGTCCGCACCACCGTCCAGCTTGGCCTTGATCGCCTTCGCTTCTTCCTCGGTGTGGACCAGGATATGGCGGGCGTGCAGCTGGACCTGGTCGGGAACCGACTTCATCTCGGTGTCGTAACGCGCGCGCAAGCCCGCCTCGTCGACCTGGTTCTTCAGTTCGGTCGTCAGCCAGACTTCCTGCAGGACCTGCTCCTCGGCGGCGGCCAGGCGCTCCTTGTACTCGGGCGTGTCCTGCAGCTTGGCCGTGCGGGCCGCGTTGACCATCAGGCGCCGGTCGACCAGCTGCTCCAGAAGCTGGGCATAGATCGACTCGATGGGCAGCTGGCGATACTGCTCGGGCAGGGAGACCAGCGTCTCCATCACGTCCTTCAGGCGGATCTCGCTGCCATCGATGCGGGCGACGACGGTATCGGGCGGCGGCAGCTGGGCCTGTTCCGGCTGGCCCTCCGCCGCCGCGGGCGGTGCCGCCGCGGCGGGAGCCTCGGCCGGTGCCGGGGCGGCCCCGGCGGGTGCAGCCTCGGCAGGGGCGGCCTCGGAGGTCGCGGCCGCGTCCGGCGTCGCCTCAGGGGCTGCAGCCTGCGGAGCCGCTGCCTCTGCCGCCTCAGGGGCTGCGGGGGCGGCGGCCTCCGGCGCCTGGGCCAGGGCCGGCGTTCCCACCTGGCCCCCGTCCGTCAGGCCGAAGCCAAGCCCGATCGCAAGAATGGCCCCGATCGCGGGAGAGGCATTGCGCACAACACTGGACGACATGGAACAATCCGCTTGTCCGGAAAGCGCGGATCATGGTGGCAAGCGGTGCCCGGGGCAAGTGACGAGGTGCCGGGTGCCGGCGATCAGGCATGCCCGCCGGTGCGCGGCGTTGTGGCCCGTGGCTGCGCGCCCTGGCAGCGTTGACTTGCCCAGGCCGGCCGCTTATCTCGTTCGGCACGTGCCGACCGTGCGTGTCGATGCGGGCGCGCGGCCGGGACCCCGTATGTGCCGTGCGCGCGCGATCGTGCCGCGGCCAAGGCGTCGCCACTGGGGCCAGGTGCATTGCCCGTCCGCTCAGGAAAAGGTTGAGATATGCTGCGCCTTGGCGCCATTGCCAGGCGGCTGTTCGGCAGTGCCAACGACCGCTTCATCCGCAGTCTCCAGGTCGGGGTCGCGGCGATCAACGCCCTTGAACCGGACCTGGCCAAGCTGGACGACGACGCGATCCGCGCCCGGACAGCCGACTTCCGTAACCGCCTCGCCAATGGCGAGCCGCTGGACAACATGCTGGTCGAGGCCTTCGCCACCGTGCGCGAGGCTGCAAAGCGCACGCTGGGTCTGCGCCATTTCGACGTGCAGATGGTCGGCGGCATGGTCCTGCACCAGGGCAAGATCGCCGAAATGAAGACGGGCGAGGGCAAGACGCTGGTGGCGACGCTGCCCGTCTACCTCAATGCTCTGCCGGGCAAGGGTGTGCACGTCGTCACCGTCAACGACTACCTGGCCAAGCGCGACAGCGAATGGATGGGGCAGGTCTACAATTTCCTGGGCCTGTCGGTCGGCTGCATCGTGCACGACATGACGGACGTGGAACGGCGCACCGCGTATGCCAGCGATGTGACCTATGGCACGAACAACGAGCTTGGCTTCGATTATCTGCGCGACAACCTTAACAAGTACGACCTGTCGCAGATGACGCAGCGGCCCTTCCACTTCGCGATCGTGGACGAGGTCGACTCGATTCTGATCGACGAGGCGCGCACCCCGCTCATCATCTCGGGCCCCACGCAGGACAATTCCGAGCTCTACAAGACCATCAACGTGCTGATCCCCAATCTCGAGGATGCGGACTTCGAGAAGGACGAGAAGCAGCGCACCGTGAACCTGACCGAGGAGGGCACGGAGAAGGTCGAGCAGATGCTGATGGAGGCGGGCCTGCTGACCGCCAATACCAGCCTCTATGACATCGAGAATGTCTCGATCGTCCACCACGTGAACCAGGCCCTGCGGGCGCACAAGCTGTTCTCGCGCGATACGGACTACATGGTCCGGCGCATGCCCATGCAGGTCGGCATGGGGCGCACGGTGGAGCAGGACCAGGTCGTCATCATCGACGAGTTCACGGGCCGAATGATGCCGGGCCGGCGCTATTCCGATGGCCTGCACCAGGCGCTGGAAGCCAAGGAAGGCGTTCCGATCCAGAACGAGAACCAGACGCTCGCCTCGATCACCTTCCAGAACTATTTCCGCCTCTATCCCAAGCTGGCCGGCATGACCGGCACCGCCTCGACCGAGGCGGCCGAGTTTGCCGACATCTACAAGCTGGAAGTGGTCGAGATCCCGACCAACGTCACCGTTGCCCGAAAGGACATGGACGACGAGGTCTATCGCACCGCGCGCGAAAAGTTCGAGGCGATCACGACCCTGATCGAGGATTGCCGGGCCAAGGGACAGCCTGTCCTGGTCGGCACCGTCTCGATCGAGAAGTCGGAGCGGTTGAGCGACTTCCTCAAGAAGAAGAAGGTCCCGCACAGCATCCTGAACGCCCGTTATCACGAGCAGGAGGCGGCCATCGTCGCCCAGGCCGGGCGCCTGGGGGCGGTGACGATCGCGACCAACATGGCGGGCCGCGGCACGGACATCAAGCTGGGCGGCAACCTCGAAATGCGCGCGGAGGCAGAGCTTGCCGCCATTGCCGATCCCGAATTGCGTGCCAAGCGGGCCGAGAAGCTGAAGGCCGAGCACGAGGAGGAGCAGGTCAAGGTGCGCGAGGCCGGCGGCCTCTTCATCATCGGCACCGAGCGCCACGAAAGCCGGCGCATCGACAACCAGCTGCGCGGCCGCGCCGGGCGCCAGGGCGATCCCGGCGCCACGAAGTTCTTCCTGTCGCTGGACGACGACCTGATGCGCATCTTCGGGTCGCAGCGCATGGACGGCATCCTGACCAAGCTGGGGCTGAAGGAGGGGGAGGCGATCATCCACCCCTGGATCAACCGTGCGCTTGAGAAGGCTCAGCAGAAGGTCGAAGCCCGCAACTTCGACATCCGCAAGAACCTGCTGAAGTACGACGACGTGATGAATGACCAGCGCAAGGTCATCTACGAGCAGCGCATCGAGATCATGCGGGAGCAGGACGTCCAGGAGACGATCGCCGGCATGCGGGCCGAAACGATCGATGCCCTGGTCACGGCGCACATCCCCGAGCGCGCCTATGCCGAGGCCTGGGACACCCAGGGCCTGGCGCACGAGATCGCCCGCGTGTTCAACCTGGACCTGCCGATCAAGGACTGGGCGGCCGAGGAAGGCATCGCCGACGCCGAGATCCGCGAGCGCATCACCGATGCCGTCAATCGCAAGATGGCGGAGAAGGTCGCCGACATCGGCCCCGACCTGATGCGCCGGATCGAGAAGAACCTGCTGCTCCAGGTGATGGACCAGCACTGGAAGGAGCACCTCCTTCATCTGGACCACCTGCGCCAGGCGATCGGCCTGCGTGCCTATGGTCAGCGCGATCCGCTGAACGAGTACAAGACCGAGGCCTTCACCCTCTTCCAGAACCTGCTGGTGCGCATGCGCGAGGATGTGACCCGCGCGCTGGCCCATGTCGAGGTGCGGATGGAGCAGGTTGAGCCGCCCCCGCCACCGGTCGAGGAGTACCAGGAGATCCATGCCGATCCCCTGACCGGCGAGAACGAGATGGAGGGCGACCTGCCCGCGCAGGGCAGCGTCCCGCGTCGCACTGGCTCCGCGGTCGTCAACCCCAGCGATCCCACGACCTGGGGCAAGGTCCAGCGCAACGCCGCCTGCCCCTGCGGCTCGGGCAAGAAATACAAGCACTGCCACGGCCGCTTCGAGGTCTGATGGCACATACATTTTGCCGCTCATCCCCGCGGAAGCGGGGATCCAGGGCCGCAAGCGCCGTCCTGCGCGACTCTGGATCCCCGCTTCCGCGGGGATGAGCGGTGGCTGGGGGAAACACAATATGCGCATCGGGATCGTCGGCTGTGCGGGGCGCATGGGGCAGGCTTTGGTTCGCGAGATCGCGGCGACGGAAGGTTGCACGGTCGGCGGCGGGACCGAGCGACAGGGTTCGCCAGCACTAGGGCGCGACCTGGGCACGCTGGCCGGGCTTGAACCGCTGGGCGTCGTCGCGACAGACGATGCCGAGGCGCTGTTCCGCAGCGTCGACGTCGTGCTGGATTTCACCAGCCCCGGCGCCACCCTGGCCCATGCAGGGATCGCCGCGCGCACGGGCACCGGCCTGGTCGTCGGCACGACCGGGATCGAGCAGGCGGACATGGCTGTGCTGGCCAGGGCGGGCGAGACGACGCGCATCGTCTTCGGACGGAACATGTCGCTGGGCGTGAATCTGCTGGCGGCGCTGACGCGCCAGGTGGCGGCGATCCTGGGCCCCGACTTCGACATCGAGATCGTGGAGATGCATCACCGGCACAAGGTGGACGCCCCTTCGGGCACCGCCATCACGCTGGGGGAGGCCGCGGCCCAGGGGCGCGGCGTGGTGCTGTCCGAGTCGTCGGAGCGCGGTCGCGACGGCATCACCGGCGCCCGCAAGCGGGGCGCCATCGGCTTCGCCAGCCTACGCGCGGGCGACGTGGTGGGCGAGCACAGCGTGATCTTCGCCGCCGACGGCGAGCGGGTGGAACTGAGCCACCGCGCCACGGACCGGCGAATCTTCGCCCGTGGCGCGGTGCGGGCGGCGCTATGGCTGCAGGATCGCCCTTTCGGCTTCTATGATATGGCCGACGTTGTCGGCACCCGCGGCATCTGAGGACCCGTCCACCGACTCACCGAGCCATCCGGCCTCGAAGTCGAGGATGGCCCGCTTGCGGTTGAGCCCCCAGCGATAGCCGCCCAGCTCGCCCGAGCGGCGCAGCACACGATGGCACGGCACCAGGAACGAGACGGGATTGGCGCCGATGGCCGACGCGGTCGCCCGCACCGCGGCGGGGCAGCCGGAAGCCTGGGCGATGTCCGAATAGGACACGGTCGAGCCCAGCGGGATGCGCAGCAGCGCTTCCCACACCTTGAGTTGAAACGGCGTGCCCTTCAGCAGCAGGGACACCGGTCGGCCATGGAATGTCGCCTCGGCCAGCGGCGCGGTCGCCTCCTGGTCGCGGACCAGGTGCGCCGCCGACCACTGCGCCGACAGGTCGGCAAAGGCAGCGTCGTGGCCCTTGTGCTGGTCGGCGAAGGCCAGGCCGCAGACCCCGCGTGCCGTTGCCATGATCAGGCAGTCGCCGAACGGGGAGGGGTGCCAGCCCCAGCGCACGGTCATGCCCCGGCCCTCGGCCTTGTATTCGCCCGGCGTCATGGCATCGATCGAGACGAACAGGTCGTGCAGCCGTCCCGGGCCCGACAGGCCGCAGTCCAGGGCCGCGTCCAGCACGCTGGCGCGGTCGGCCAGCAACTGCCGCGCATGGTCCAGCGTCAGCGCCGCAAGGTAGCGCTTGGGGCTGATCCCGACCCAGCGCACGAACAGGCGCTGCAGGTGATAGGGGCTGAGGCCGACCTGGAGGGCCACGTCCTCCAGACTTGGCTGCTCCAGGCGGTGCGCCTCGATATAGGCCAGGGCCTGGACCACCAGCTTGTGCTCCGGCGTCGGATTGGCTGCGGCCGGCAAGGGTGCCGCGCCGCCGATCAGGCCGCGGTCGGGCCAGGCTTTCGGCAGGATCAGGTTCATGCCCGTTCTCCCCGGTTCAAGAGGCCGGAGCCAACGTCCCAGAAGGGACGCCGCACCTCTGCCTCGACATCGGCCCGGGACAGGCCCAGGTCCTTCAGCAAGTGATCGTTGAGGCCTGCCAGGTGCCGACGCTGCCGCGCCACGATGATCCAGGTCTGCAGCAGTCGCGCCCAGTCGAAGCGGGCGCGTCGCACAGTATAGGCAGTCCCGGTGATCGGTGTCCGCTGCTTGAATCCAGTGGCCATGGCCAGTCCTCCTTCACGGGACCGACCCTAGGCAGCGGCGGGGGCCGCAACCACCCGGTTCTTGCGCTGCCCGGCCTGCTAGATCGCAACGGTGGCCGCGCGCTGCCGGGCCAGCCCGTCGCGCAGTGCCTCCGCCAATTCGGCCCGCTCATCCGCTGTCAGGAAGGCACCGACGGTCCAGCGCCGGCCGTGCGACGACAGGTGCAGCGGCGTGTCATGCTCGACCGGCCGCGCCATCTCGACCCGCACCCAATAGGGCTGCAGGGCGACTGCCGACACCTGGGCGCCCCGGGAGAAGCGGCGCAGTTCCAGCGCGTCGTCATAGAGTTCCACCGTCTCGGCCACGCGCAGGCGGGCATAGGACAGGCGCAAGGCCGCCCACAGCAGCACGACGTCCAGGCCACAGAAGCCCGCGACCGGCCAGGCATCATGGAGGATGAAGATCACGGCCAGGACCGCGTTCACCACGGCGAAGGCCGTCACGACCAGGGTGAAGCCCTGGCGGCTCAGCGAGATGTGCGGCTCCAGCCGGGCACTGAACCAGAGCTTTCGTCCGTCGAACATGCCGCCAGGATATCCGGCCGCGACACGCCATTCCAGATGCGTGCACATGGCCGCTGCGCAAGGCGCCCCGCTGTCCTAGGATCGCGCCCGCAATGACCCCGGCCAAGATCAAGACCTTCTTCGAGCGGCTCCAGGCGGAACGACCGGTGCCGGTGGGCGAGCTCGACTACATCAACCCCTTCACCCTGCTGGTCGCCGTCGTGCTGTCCGCCCAGGCGACGGACGTCTCGGTGAACAAGGCAACCGGTCCGCTGTTCGCGGTGGCCGACAATCCGGCCGCCATGCTGGCGCTGGGGGAGGAGCGGATCGCCGGGTACATCCGCACCATCGGCCTGTACCGCACCAAGGCGCGCAATGTGGTCGCCCTCTGCGCGCTGCTGCTGGACAAGCATGGCGGGGAGGTGCCGCAGACGATGGCGGAGCTGGTCGCCCTGCCGGGGGTCGGGCGCAAGACGGCGAACGTCGTGCTCAACATCGCCTTTGGCCAGCCGACGATCGCGGTCGATACCCACATCTTCCGCGTCGGCAACCGCACCGGCCTGGCGAGGGGGAAGACGCCCGACCAGGTCGAGGACAAGCTGAACAAGGTGGTGCCGCGCAGCTTTCGCCAGCACGCCCACCACTGGCTGATCCTGCACGGTCGCTATGTCTGCAAGGCACGAAAGCCGGATTGCTTCGCCTGCAGCGTGG
The DNA here is from genome assembly GCF_051903925.1 of Zavarzinia sp. CC-PAN008. Taxonomy (GTDB): domain Bacteria; phylum Pseudomonadota; class Alphaproteobacteria; order Zavarziniales; family Zavarziniaceae. Next base: position 105,441 of record NZ_CP173678.1, on the reverse strand, counting down.
CCGACCTGTGCGCCTACAAGCCCAAGACGACGCCGGACCAGGCGGCACCGGTCTAGCGGCGGCGCTGGGGACGCATCCTTCGAGATGCCCCTGCGGGGCTCCTCAGGATGACGACCGTCTGGGATTCTGTAGAGAAGACAACGGCGTCTTGCTGAGGATGCCGAAGGCCGTCCCGAAGCATCCGGCGCAACGGCAGCGCCTACTCCGCCGCTGCCGCGTCCGGCTCGTCCACGTAGTAGGTCGGCAGGCCGTCCATGGAGCGCATGTTCTTCTCCAGGCGATAGGCGTGCAGGCCGTCCTCGCCCTTGTTGGTGGCCCAGGTCGCCAGGACCTGCCGGTCTTCGCGATAATCGTAGTTGGGCACGGCATAGCCGCACGACGTCTGCACCAGGTCGATGTCCTGGTACACGATATGGCGCGCGCCTGCCGGCTCCACCCCGCCAAAGGGGCCGGCCAGAAGCGCGTCATAGTCGGGCGTGCCGCGCTTCAGGATGCGACCCTGGCCATAGAGGCGCAGAATCATCGGTGCGCCCTCGAACGCGCAGAACATGATCGTCAGGCGCGGGCTCGCGCGCAGCAGGGCCGCCGTCTCGTTGCCGCTGCCGGTCAGGTCCAGGTAGCAGGCGGCGTTGGGACCCAGGACCCGGAAGCTGTCCATCCCCTTGGGCGAGACGTTGACGCGCCCCTCGGCCGCGGCCGAACCGGTGAAGAAGATCCTCTGCCGCTCGATGAAGGCGCGGATGTTGGGCTCGATCGACGCGAACTGCTTGGCCATGCGGTCCTCCTGTCCCGGGGACAGAGCCTAGGATCGGCGTGGCCTGCCGGGAAAGGGCGGCGGGCGCATGGCTGCCCGCCGCCTTGCGGATCAGGTCGCGGCCAGGGCCTGGTCCAGGTCGGCGATGATGTCCTCCACCGCCTCGATCCCGATGGAGATGCGCACCACGTCGTCGCCGGCGCCGGCCGCGGCGCGCTGCTCGGGCGCCAGCTGGCTGTGCGTGGTCGAGGCGGGATGGATGACGAGGGACCGCACGTCGCCCACATTGGCCAGGTGGGAGAACAGCTTGACCCGCTCGACCAGGGCCTTGCCGGCGGCATAGCCACCCTTGACGCCAAAGGTCAGCACGGCACCGGCGCCGCGGGGCAGGTACTTCTGCGCCAGCTGGTGATAGGGGCTGGAGGGCAGGCCGGCATAGGACACCCAGCCCACCTTGGGATGACGCGACAGGTGCTCCGCCACCTTCTGCGCATTGGCGACATGGCGCTCCATGCGCAGCGCCAGCGTCTCCATCCCGGTCAGGATCAGGAAGGCGTTCATCGGCGCCAGTGCCGGGCCCAGGTCGCGCAGGCCCAGGACGCGCGTCGCGATCGCCAGGGTGATGCCGCCAAAGGTCTCGTAGAGCTTCAGCCCGTTATAGGACGGGTTCGGCTCGCTCAGCAGCGGGAACTTGCCCCCCGTCGACCAGTCGAAGCTGCCCCCGTCCACGATCAGGCCGCCGATCGAATTGCCGTGGCCGCCCAGGAACTTGGTCGCGGAGTGCACGACCACGTCGGCACCCCATTCGAGGGGCCGGACCAGGTAGGGCGTCGCCAGCGTGTTGTCGACGATCAGCGGCACGCCATGGGCATGGGCGATCTTCGCGATGCCCTCGATGTCACTCACGATGCCGCCGGGATTGGCCAGGCTTTCGATGAACACCGCGCGCACGCTGTCGTCGAACGCGGCGTCCAGCGCGGCCAGGTCGTCCGTGTCGACCCACGTCACGTTCCAGCCGAACTGCTTGAAGCTGAGGCCGATCTGGTTGATCGAGCCGCCATAGAGCTTCTTCGCGGCCAGGATCGTGTTCCCCGGCTGCATCAGGGCATGGAACACCAGGAACTGCGCGGCATGGCCGCTGCCGACCGCCAGGGCCGCGGTTCCGCCCTCAAGGTCCGCGATGCGCCCCTCCAGCACCGCATTGGTGGGGTTCATGATGCGGGTGTAGATGTTCCCGAACTTCTGCAGCGCGAACAGGGCCGCGGCGTCGGCCGTGTCGTCGAAGACATAGGAACTGGTCTGGTAGATCGGCGTGATGCGGGCCTTGGTCGTCGGGTCGGGTGCCGCGCCGGCATGGATCGTGCGGGTTTCGAACTTCTGGCTCATCGTTTCCCCCTTCTTGGACTTCAGCGGCCGATCAGGCGCGCATGGTCGACCTTGATGCAGCGGTCCATCACCACGTCCAGGCCCGCCTTCAGGCCGGCATCGAAGGCCTGCCGGTTGACGACGCCCAGTTGCAGCCAGACGGACTTCGCCCCGATGGCGATCGCGTCCTCCATGATCGGCGGCACCTGGTCGGCCGCGCGGAAGACGTCGACCATGTCGACCTTCACGGGAATGTCGCGCAAGGTGGCATAGGCCTTCTGGCCCAGCAGTTCGCCCCCCGCCAGGCCCGGATTGACGGGAATCACGGTGAAGCCCGCCCGCAGCAGGTAGGCCATCACCTCGTGGCTGTCGCGGGCGGGGTTCGGGCTGGCGCCGACCAGGGCGATGGTGCGGGTGCGGGCGATCAGGTCGCGCAGGTCGGCCGGGGTCTGGACATGGGGCATGCGGTCAATCCTACTCGCCCTGGCCCGAAGGTCCAGGCTGGCCTGTATGAAATTCGGAATGCCGGATTTCCGGTGTGATTAGTCCGATTCGGGTCGGCGACGGCGATCCTGCGTCGGGGGAACGGCCACTTCAGGTCCCCGGGCCAGGCGCCATGTCGCCTTGCCCGAACGCTTTGCCGCATACATCGCGGTATCGGCCGCGCGGATCAGGCCTGTGCCATCATTCGCGGCGTCCGGCCACAGGGCCACCCCTGCCGACAGGGTCACGACCGCGCCGCGGCCCTGGGCGTCGCTGACCGGCTCGGCCACCCGCGCCAGGGCCGCCGCCAGGAAGGCCTCGTGGTCGACGCCGCGCGCCAGGTCCAGCACCGCCACGAATTCGTCCCCACCCAAGCGCGCGACCAGGTTGCCGGCCCCGGCGCAGGCCTGCAGCCGCTCCGCCACCGTGACCAGGAGGAAGTCGCCGAAATCGTGGCCATGCGTGTCGTTCGCGGCCTTGAAGCCGTCGAGGTCCAGATAGCAGACGGCAAGCGTGGGCGCGCCCGTCGCCGACCGCTGGGCCTTCATCTGCTCCAGGTGCTCTTCCAGTGCGCGGCGGTTCGGCAGGCCCGTCAGGGCGTCGTGCCGGGCCAGGTGTTCCAGCCGCGCCTGGATGCGCCGGCGCTCGTCCACTTCGCGGCGCAGGGCATCGTTCGCCGCCTGCAGCTCGGCCGTGCGGGCCACGACGCGCGCCTCCAGCTCGTGATTGGCGCGCAGCAGGGCATCCTCGGCTTCGCGCCGCGCGGTGATGTCGGAGATCGCCCCGATCATCTGGACGATCTGCCCGTCATCGTCCCGCACCGGCAGGACACGGAAGGCGGCCCAGCGCCAGCCGCCATCGGCATGGGCCAGGCGGCCCTGCACCTCGACCCGGTCGGCGCCGTCCAGCATCTGCTGGAAGGCACGGCCCTGGCCGGGGACGTCGTCGGGATGGATCAGGCTGCGCAGCGTCGGTCCCGCATCGTTGAGCGTGCCCGGCGCCAGGCCCAGCATCTCGTTCAGGCGGGGGGAGTAGTAGGTGGTGTCGGTCGCGGTGTCCCAGTGGAAGAAGCCATCGGTCGCGGCCCGGATGGTCAGCGCGAACAGGCGTCGCGTCTGCCGGTGCAGGCGCTCGCGCGCCTTCAGCGCGGTGACGTCCCCCAGCAGCATGACCTGCCCGCCCTCGGGGCTGGGACTGGCGATCAGCCTTAGCCAGCGGCCATCGGCCAGCGGCACGAAGGCCGGCCGCGCGGTGGCCTGCTCGTCCGCCTTCAGGTCGGCCAGGACGCGGCCCAGGACGTCCGGCTCCAGCCGCAGCGTGCCCGCCGCCACGCATTCGCTCATGACCCGGTCAAAGGGCAGGCCGGGATCCAGGCTGTGCCCCAGCAGGGCCCTGCTGCGCGCGGTGGCGGTCAGGATCCGGCCGCGCGCGTCGAGCACGGCCAGGCCGTCCGGCATCAGGTCCAGAAGCGGCGGGGAGGGGCCGGCACTGGCCATTGCGGCGGTCGCCCGCGCCGCCTACTGGCCCGGCCAGATGGGCGCGCGGCGCGCGAGAAAGGCGCCGATCCCCTCGGCCGCCTCGGGCGCCAGCATGCCGTGGACCATGGCCAGACTCGCCGCCTCATAGGCCTGTGGCAGGTCAAGGCCCTGCTGCCGATAAAACAGCGCCTTGCCCTGCGCCACCACGGCCGCCGGCTTCGATGCGATCTGCCGGGCCAGCGCCGTGGTCGCGGTTTCCAGCACGTCCGGCGCCACCACGCGGTTGACCAGGCCCCAGCGTTCCGCCGTCGCGGCGTCGATCGCATCGCCCGTCAGCAGCATGTCCAGCGCCTGCTTGGTACCGACCGCGCGGCTGAGTGCGACCATCGGGGTTGAGCAGAACAGGCCGATATTGACGCCCGGCGTCGCGAAGCGCGCGTCCGCCGCGGCAACCGCCAGGTCGCAGCTAGCGACGAGCTGGCAGCCGGCGGCGGTCGCGATGCCATGGACGCGGGCGATGACAGGTTGGGGCTGGGCGCGGATGGCCTGCATCAGGCGGCTGCATTGCGCGAACAGCTCGGCCAGCGACTCGGCGTCGGCAAGGGCGGTCAGCTCGCGCAGGTCGTGTCCGGCACAGAAGGCCGGCCCGGTACCGGCGATCACCACGACGCGGATGGCAGGATCCGCGGCACACGCGTCGAGCGCCGCCTGAAGCGCCGCCATCAGGGCACCGGAAAGACTGTTGCGCGCCTGGGGACGGTTCAGCACAAGTGTTGCGACACCGTCGTCGACCTGACTCAGGACCAGCCCACCCATGCTCGACCCCATTCCAGCCGGCGCCACCGCCGGCCCCGACCTTAGCCGAAGCCGGGGCGCCTTGTCAGAAGCCATCCGCGTCGGCCTGGTGTCGGTCTTCGTGCTTGCCTGCCTCGGCCTTCCGGCGTCCGCTGCCTCGAAGTGCCAGGCTCTGTGGTGGGAGCGGAACAGCTACTACAAGGACGCGGGCTACTGCTTCCAGACCGATCGCGCGATCGAGGCCTTCGGCAACAAGGGATGCCGCTATCGCAACCAAGCGGACGTCCCGCTTTCCGCCAGTGTTCGCGACCGCATCGCCGAGATCCGAGCCCTGGAAAAGGCCGCGGGCTGTGACTGAACCGACATGCGGTATCTTGTTACCCCATATAAGGTAGCAAGATACCGCTATGGTGAAGCGCTTGAAACGCCTTGATTTTTGGGTGCCCTGGGCCTACAAACCCGGCCATCCAACAGGACGTTCACATGAAAACCTATTCCGCGAAGCCGGCGGAGGTTGACAAGAAGTGGGTGGTGATCGACGCCGACGGCATCGTCGTCGGTCGTCTTGCCGCGCTGATTGCCAACCGCCTGCGCGGCAAGCACCTGCCCGGCTACACCCCGCATGTCGATTGCGGTGACCATGTCATCGTCATCAATGCCGAGAAGGTCCACTTCACCGGGCGCAAGCGTCAGGACAAGGTGTTCTACTGGCACACGGGCCATCCGGGCGGCATCAAGCAGCGCACCATGGCGCAGCTGCTGGACGGCCGGCATCCGGAGCGCGTCATCGAGAAGGCGGTCGAGCGGATGGTTCCGCGCGGTCCGCTGGGCCGCCGGCAGATGTCGCACCTGCGCGTCTATGCCGGTTCCGAACATCCCCACGCGGCCCAGCATCCGGCGGTCGTCGATGTCGCGGCGCTGAACGCCAAGAACGCGCGGAGGGCCTGAGCATGTCCGATACCAATCAGCCCCGCACCCTGCAGGACCTGCGCGCGCTGGGCCAGCTGGGCCAGCCCGAGCAGGTCGAGCGCAAGCCCAAGGTCGACGAGCTGGGCCGCGCCTATGCCACCGGCAAGCGCAAGAACGCCATTGCGCGCGTCTGGATCAAGCCGGGTTCGGGCAAGGTCACGGTCAATGGCCGCGACATCCTGGTCTATTTCGCGCGCCCCGTGCTGCGCATGGTGCTGAACCAGCCGTTCCAGATCGCCGGCCGGGTCAATGCCTATGATGTGGTCTGCACGGTCGCCGGCGGCGGCCTGTCGGGCCAGGCCGGCGCCCTGCGCCATGGCATTTCCAAGGCCCTGACCTTCCAGGAGCCGGACCTGCGTGGCGTGCTGAAGGCCCAGGGCTTCCTGACCCGCGACAGCCGCGTGGTCGAGCGCAAGAAGTACGGCCGCGCCAAGGCGCGCCGCAGCTTCCAGTTCTCGAAGCGCTGACCGCTGCCTGGGCGGTCCCCGCCCACTTCGGAAGAGAGGGCGTCCCGGGCAACCGGGGCGCCCTTTTCTTTTGGCGTCTCGCCAACGTCACGTCTTGCTGCTACGTCCCAAACCCCTCTCATGCATGAGGCACGACCATGGTCCACACGGTGTTCATCGACGGCGAGGCGGGGACGACGGGCCTGCAGATCCGCGAGCGCCTGGCCGGCCGCCGCGACCTGGACCTGGTCTCGATCGCGCCCGAGAAGCGCAAGGACGCGGGCGCCCGGGCCGACCTGCTGAACGCGGTCGACGCCGTGATCCTGTGCCTCCCCGACGACGCGGCGAAGGAAGCGGTCAGCCTGGTGAGCAATCCCGCCGTCCGAATCATCGATGCGTCGACCGCCCATCGCACGGCGCCCGGCTGGGTCTATGGCTTTGCCGAACTGGCGGACGAGCAGCGCGCGGCCATTGCCGGGACGACGCGCCTCAGCAATCCGGGCTGCTACCCGACCGGCATGCTGGGCCTGGTGCGGCCGCTGGTCGATGCCGGCATCCTGCCCGCCGACACGCCGCTCAGCGTGAATGCCGTGTCCGGCTATAGCGGCGGCGGCAAGGCGATGATCGCGGAGTTCGAGGACGAGACCAGCCCCAGCTTCACGCCCGTCGCCTTCCGCATCTATGCGATGGGCCTGGAGCACAAGCACGTGGCCGAGATGCAGCAGCATGGCCGCCTGGCCCGTCGCCCGATCTTCGCCCCTTCGGTCGGGCGCTATGCGCAGGGCATGATCGTGGAAGTGCCGCTGCACCTGGACCTGCTGCCGGGGGCGCCGACGCTGGCCCACCTGCACGAGGCGCTGGCCGACCATTATGCGGGCGAGCGTTTCGTCGAGGTCGCCAGCCCGGAGGAGGCGGCGGCGCTGAAGACCCTGGACCCGGAAGGCCTGAACGACACCAACCGCCTGCGCCTGTTCGTCTTCGGCTCGGACAGGGGGCGGCAGGCCCGCCTGGTCGCCCTGCTCGACAATCTGGGCAAGGGCGCATCCGGGGCCGCTGTGCAGAACCTGAACCTGATGCTGGGTCTGGACGAGACGGCGGGGCTCTAAGCCCCCGGTCCTCAGCGGATGAAGGTGTTGCGGACGCGGCGCGACACCAGCATGTAGGGCACCCAGACGGCCGGGAAGATAGCGGAACGGATGATCTGCTGCCAGGCCGGCTGGGCCACCGACTCGCCCAGCAGGCTCATCGCCCAGGCGCCATCGACCACCGCCAGGACGAAACCGCCGACCGCCACGATGATGAAGGCCCGTGGAAAACCGCGGCGGCGCCCGGCCAGCAGGAACAGCGCCCACAGGTTGAGGGCGAACAGCGCCAGGTTGCCGATCGCCTCCATCACGATCAGCGCAGTCAGCGGCGCGTCCGCCGGCATCGCCGTCAGGGTCATCGCCGCGCTGAGGCCGTAGAAACCCCACAGGACCGGTCCCAGGAACGTGCCGATGGCCGGCAGGATCAGCCAGCCGCCAATGCCCCGGGGACCGTCAGGGCTTCCGGCCGGTGCGTCCGGTACTGTTGTCATGCTGCGCGTCTCCCCAAGGCTGGCTGCCATGGGCGCTGATTCCCCGGCGCCGCGCCATGATCGTCGTCACCGCGGTGGATGATCGGCCGCCTGCGCCGTGGCGTCCCGGGGCCGCGCGCCCCTGCCAGAGGGCAGGGGCGCGGCCGGATCGCCGATCCAATGGGCGATGTCGGCCCAGGCGGCCTCCCCGTCCAGGTCGCGCAGCAGCATGTGGTAGCCGTCCGGGTAGAAGGCTTCCCGGGCCCGCCCGTCCAGGTCGTCGATCGCCGCCTCGATCGGGCGGCGGGGCACGATCTGGTCCTTGCCACCCCACAGGACCAGGGTCGGCAGGCGCACCTGTGCTGCGCCGTCGGATGCCTGCTGCATCAGGTCGGCCAAGCCATAGACCATGTCGGTGCGCGGCCGGCGCAGCATCAGCGGATCCTTGGACAACTCGCGCAGCAGCTCGATGTCGCTGCACGCCTGGATGCGCAGCTGGCGCGGCACTGTCAGCGGGTTCCACGGCATGGCATGGGCCGTCAGCCACAGCAGTGCCCGGGCGGCCATCGGCATGCTGCTCCAGCCCCACACCGCCGGTGCGACAAGGACCAGGCCATCCGCGGCCAGGCCCTGCGGCCGGGCCGCGGCCGCCAGCGCCACGGCGCCCCCCATGCTCTCGCCCAGGACGAAGACGGGCGTGCCGGGATGGCGGCGGCGGGCCAGGTCCACCAGGCGGTCCAGGTCCGCCATCATCGCCTCCGACCCGGGCCAGCGTCCCCGGCTGGGCGTGCCGCCAAAGCCGCGCTGATCGGGGGCATAGGTCCAGATGCCCTGCCGGGCCCAGTAGGGCCCCGGCTTCTCGAAGGCCCGGCCATAGTCGGCAAAGCCATGCAGCGCGACCAGGATCGCCCGCGGCGGGCCGGCGCTGGGCCATTGCCGCAGCGGCAGGTCGGTCCCGTCGATCGCCGTAAAGTGGGTGTCGCCCAGCGCGGCGCCACCGCCATCGGCCACGGCCTCCGGCCCCAGGCCCCGCACCACCGGCGCGCAGGCGGCCACCAGGACCAGCACAAGCACCACAACCGCCCTGGCCATGGAAGGCATCGCTGAACGCACCATCATGCTGCCACTCGCCTGGCCAATGCCCCGCCCCGGGCCGACGGCCCAGCCATCAGGTCGGCGGCGTCGCCACCATGGTCGCCGCGGCAGGCCGGGTGATGCGCAAGGGAATGCCGGTTCTCTCGTCCAGTGCCTGCTTCACCATGTCCCAGGCGATGCGGCCGGCTTCGGGACCGGCCATGCGCCCGATGCGCTCGCGCAGGTTGGCCGGCTCCGGCAGGTCGGGCCGCTGGCCGCGCGCCCAGCCGGTCGCTACCTCCATGGGCGGATGGGCTTCCAGATAAAGCTCCCCCTGCTCCCAGCCAAGCTTCACCGGCTCGTTGACGATGGCGACGGGCGTGCCGGTCGGCGTCTTCTCGAACAGGGCCTCGATATCCTCGGGGTACATCCGGATGCAGCCTGAGGAGACGATCTTGCCGATGCTGCTGGGCTCGTTCGTGCCATGGATGCGATAGCCGGCCCAGCCCAGGTTCATGGCGAACAGGCCCATCGGGTTGTGCGGACCGGGGCCCACGGAAGCGGGCAGGTTGGGATTGCGCCGGCGCATGTCGGCGGTGGGGATCCAGGTCGGCCGGCGCCGTTTCAGCGTGACGGCCGTGGCCCCCGTCGGCGTGACGGTGGACCGCGCCACCTTGCCGATCGCCACCGGATAGGTGTCGATCGAGCCGTCCTCCCGGAAATGGTACAGGCGCTGGTCGCCCAGGTTCACGACGATGCCGTTGCGCGGTCCCGGCGGCAGGATGTGCGCGGCCGAAACCAGGAGTTGGCGGCCGCGGCGCGGCTGGTTGTTCACGCCCTTGTTCGCCAGGACCATCTCGATGAAGCCCATGCGGTTGTCCCGGGCCTGCCGGGTCAGGGGCTCGCCGCTCGACTCGATCCAATAGGCCTGCGTGCCGATCAGGTCGGGCAGGTGGCTGGGCCCCGCCGGGCGGCCGATGCCGCGCTCGCCGGGCGGTGGCATGCTGGCCACCCGCGTCTCGCGCGGGGGGCGGGCGGGCACGGCCGGCGCCGGCATGGGCAGCGGCATGGCTGCCAGGCTGGCGCTGGCCGCGGCGCCCGGTCCGCCGCCGGGCTCGGGCAGGGGCAGGGTCGCCGCGGCTTCGGCGCGCGACAGCTCGGGCAGCGGCAGGACCATGCTCTTCAGCTGGCCGGCATCGGGCATGATGAAGCCAGCCGGCAGGCCAAAGGCGATGGCCAGCACCAGCAGCACGGGCCAGCGCCGCATGCCGCGGCGCCGCGGCACGGCCCAGGCGGCCTGCCCTGCGGGACTGCGCGTCGTCGGTCCGCCGTCACGTTCCATGCGTTGCGATCCCCTTCCCCTGTTCGTGGGCCGCCCGTCGCACGCCTAGGGCGACAGGGGTCCGAACAGCCAGACCACCAGGATAGCGGCGCCAAGGTACGGACCAAAGGCCCAGCGTGCAGTGGCGGGCCCGGGCATGCCCTTATCCCCGCGAGGCGTGACAGCCATCGCACACAGGATGACGGCCAGGGCCGTCGCCGCGGCCAGCAGCAGGACCGATGGCAGGCCCTGCCAGCCGACCCAGGCGCCAGCGGCGGCCAGCAGCCGCGCGTCGCCCTCGCCCAGGCCGTCCACGCCACGCAGGCGACGGAACAGCAGGCGCAGCGCGGTCGCGCCGCCATAGGCGACGAGGACGCCGATGACCGCTGGCCCGGGAACGGCGCCCAGCTGGACGGTCCAGAAGGCCAGCCCGCCCAGCAGCGGGCCCAGCGTCGCCCAGTCGGGCAGCATCCGGTGGCGCGCATCGACCAGCGCGCCCGCCAGCAGGGCCCAGCCCAACACGACGCCGGCCCCAGCGATCCAGTCCGGCCCCGGCGGCAGGGCCAGGACGACCAGCGCGGCGATGCCGGTCGCGGCGATCTCCGCGATCGGCTGGATCGGGTCGATCGCGGCGCCACAGGTCCGGCAGCGCCCGCGCAGTGCCGCGAACGACAGGATGGGCACCAAGTCGCGCGCGGCCAGGGGGGTCGCGCAGGAATCGCAGCGTGATCGGCCCGAGGCGAAGTCCCCCAGGCGCGGCCAGCGGCTGGCATAGGCGCCGATGAAGCTGCCCACCAGGGGAGCGGCCAGAAGCAGCAGCCAGGCGAGCGGGCTTGAGATCATGCGCCACTATGGTCGAAAAGGGGCGGGGGATGCGAACCGGCGGCGCCACATGGCCGCCCGCGGCGGGCACCGCGCCATGATGGAAGGCAGTCCATGGAAATCCGGATCGAACGCGACGACTTCGTATTCTGGTCCCTGGCGCTGGTTGGCGCCATCGGGGCGGTGATCGCCGGCGCGATCCTGACCGCCGACCGCCAGCCGGCCCAGCCGCTGCCCGTGCCGGCGGCCCAGGTCCGCGCGGCCCCGCCGCCACCGATGCCCGCCGCCGCCGCGCCCGCCGCCCCCGCTCCGGCCGCCCCCGCTCCGGCCGCCCCCGCTCCGGCCGCCCCCGCTCCGGCCGCTGCCGCGACGCCTGCCGGCGACACCGGCATCAGCGCGATCGAGGCCGAGGTCGAGACGCTGCGCCAGCGCCTGCTGATCGATTCGGAGGACCTGCCCGCATGGAAGGCGATGGGCCGCAACCTGGTCGCGCTGGGCCGCTATGGCGATGCGGTCGGCGCCTTCTCGCAAGCGGCCCGAATCGCGCCGCGTGACCCGGAAGTGGCAGGCGCCCTGTCGGAGTTGAAGCGGATGGCCGAGCAGATGCGCGCGCATGACGGCACCGGCGCCGATGTGCAGGGCCTGCCGGCGCAGCAGGTGGCCCCACCACCCGCCGAACCGGTCCCGGCGGTCCCACCACCCGCCGCCGCAACCGGGGCGACGTCAGCCCCCGCCGCATCAGCGCCGGCCGCGAATCCTCAGGCCCCGGCACAAGCCGCACCGGCGCCGGTACAGCCCGCCGGCAATCCCGGGTCGACCGAAGCGCCCGCGCCACAGTCCGCAATACCTGCGACGCCCTGACGGCAAGCTTCTTTCGCCGCTTGCAGTCTTCGCGCATACTCCCATCCAATCTAGGGGTATGGGCGGGGACCAGCATGCGGCGCCTGGGGAATTGGGGCCTGGATTGGCGGGACCTCGGCGGGCGCGGACTCGCGCTGATGGCCGTGCTGACACTGTCGGGGATGCTCTCGTTGGGTACGGCGGGCGGGGCGCAGGCACAGACTGCCGTGGTCCTGCCGCAGAACCAGGACGCGATCAGCCTGGGCAACACGACGTGCGCCGGCTCCACCTGCCATGCGGCGGCGCAGCCCTTGCGCAACTCGACCGTGCTTCAGAACGAATTCTCGATCTGGTCGACACCCAACAGCCCGACCGGCGCGCATTCCCGCGCCTACAAGATCCTGGAGGAGCCGCGCTCGGTCCGCATCGCCCAGAACCTGGGCCTGCCCGACGCGAAGACGGCCAAGATCTGCCTGGACTGCCATGCCTATAACGTGGTCGACACGCGGCGTGGCCGGCAGTTCAACATCGCCGACGGCGTCGCGTGCGAGGCCTGCCACGGCCCCGGCCAGAACTGGCTGGGCAGCCACGTCTCCGGCGCCACCCATGCCCAGAACATCGCGGCCGGCCTGTTCCCGACCGAGGAGCCGATCGCCCGCGCCGAACTCTGCCTGTCGTGCCACTTCGGCAATGACGAGAAGTTCGTCGACCACAAGATCATGGGTGCCGGCCATCCGCGCATCAAGTTCGAGCTCGACAACTTCACCTGGATCCAGGCCCACCATGCGGTGGACGAGGACTATCGCCAGCGCAAGGTCGTCGTCTCCGGGGTCAAGACCTGGGCCATCGGCCAGGCGATGCAGATCGACTACATCCTGCGCGGCCTGCTGGATCCGAAGCGCGGTCGCGGCCCCTATGGCGTCGAGATCGTGTTCTACGACTGCCAGTCCTGCCACCACGCGATGACCGAGGTCCGCTGGACGCCGCGCGCCTCGACCGGGCTGCCGCCGGGCGTGCCGCGCCTCAACGACTCGAACCTGATCATGCTGCGCGTGCTGGCCAATGCGGTTGACCCCGCCCTGGCGACGAAGCTGTCGGAGCAGTCGCTTGCCCTGCACAAGGCCTCGACCGAAGGGCCGGACGCCGTCGCCGCCGCCGCGAAGGTGCTGCAGGAAACCACCAAGAACCTGGTGCAGGAATTCGCCGCCCACGAGTTCGGCAAGGCCGAGATCGGATTGCTGATCAAGGCCCTGATCGAGCAGGGCGCGCAGGGCGAACTGGTCGACTACATGGCGGCGGAGCAGGCCTATTACGCTCTCGCCTCGCTGATCGACACGGCGCAGGGTGCTGGCTACATCACGGAAGAGCAGGCAACGCCGCTGCGCGCCGCCCTCGACAAGTGCGTCGAGGCGCTGGGCACGGCGGAAACCGTGGCGCCGGGTGCGGATGGCTTCGTGCCGTATCGCCCGACCGTCTATGCTGAAGCGCTGCGGGGCGTGGCCGCGTCCCTGCCGGCACTGTGATGGGCTTGGGAATGGTGATGCCTCTGACACTCCGCCTGACGGCCGGGACGCGCGGCGCCCTGGCCGGTCTTGGACTGCTCTGCGCGGCGGCGGCGCTGGACGCGACGCCCGCGCTGGCGGAGCCGGTCCTGCCGATGGATTCCCCGGCGCAGAGCCTGGGCGTTGCCGGCTGCGCCAATTCGGTCTGCCACAGCCTGGCCGAGCCGTTCCGCGAGACCAACATCCAGCAGAACGAGGCACTGATCTGGCAGGGCGACGACCGCCATTCCAAGGCGCATTCGACCCTGCGGTCCAAGGAATCGGTCCGGATCGCCAAGGCGCTGGGCCTGCCGGACGCCGAATCGGCGCCGGTCTGCCTGTCGTGCCACGCCAATTTCGTGCCGCCCGAGCGGCGCTCGGTCACGTTCAACCTGGCCGACGGGGTCTCGTGCGAGGCCTGCCACGGCCCGGCGCAGAACTGGGTCGGGCCGCACCTGGCGGGTGACCATCAGGTCAACGTGGCGGCGGGCCTGTATCCGCTGGACGATCCCATGGCGCGCGGCAAGCTGTGCCTGTCGTGCCACCTGGGCGACGAGCGGCACCCGATCACGCACCGGATCATGGGTGCCGGCCATCCGCGCATCAAGTTCGAGCTGGACACTTTCACCTGGGCCCAGCCGGCGCACTTCACGATCGACGAGGACTATCGTCAGCGGAAAATCGTCACGGAAAGCGCCAAGGTCTGGGCCATTGGCCAGGGCATGGCCGCCGAGCAGTACCTGAACGCGATTTCGGACCCGGCCCGCAACCGCGACGGCCTGTTTCCGGAATACGTCAACTTCGACTGCCACGCCTGCCACCACCCGACGACCGACGTGCGCTGGCAGAACCAGGCCGATGTGGGCCTTCCCCCCGGTGTGCCGCGCCTCAACACGTCCAGCCTGGTGATGCTGCGCGTCCTGGCCGGGCAGATCGACCCGGGCCTGGCCAACCAGCTGCGCCAGCAGACGCTGGCCCTCCATCAGGCTTCCCAGCGCGGGCCAGAGGAGATGGCCTCGGCCGCCCGCGGCATGGCCGGCACCGCCCAGGCCGTCGCCCAGAAGGCGGTTGCGACCAGCTTCGACAAGGCAACCGTGCGCGGCCTGATCTCTGCGATTGCGACCGAGGGGGCGGCCGGCACGTTCGTCGACTATGTGAACGCGGAGCAGGCCGCCATGGCGCTGAGCGCGCTGATCGCCACGCTCAAGGACCGGGGCGAGGTCGGCGGTGCCGAACTCTCGGGTCTGGCCGGCGGCCTGGACGGCGCCTATGCGGCCCTGGGCAACGAGAACAACTACAGCCCCGCCGCCTTCGTCGAGGCCATGCGCAGCTTCCAGGGCCGCATACCCGCGCTCTGAAAGCCAGCGCGGTGGTCACGGCCCGCCCCCTTCACGGGAGCGGGCCTCACCAGATCAGCCCGGCCCGGTCTTCCGCGGCCGGGCTTTTCGTTTGTCCCCTGCCGCGTCGGGCCGATTGACCTCGGGCCGGTCTTGGGGTGAGGGGTGGCCGGCATCGCCGCGCTGTGCGCCGCGGACTTGGTGCGCGGCAGCGCCGCCCAGCGTGCGCTCGTGCGCCGGCCCAGCCTCGGTCAAGCGCCGTGCCGTATCGACCAAGGCCAGATGGGAAAAGGCCTGGGGGAAGTTTCCCAATTGCCGACGGTCGGCCGGATCGTACTCCTCGGCCAGCAGTCCAACATCGTTGGCCAGGCCAAGCAGCCGCTCGAACAGCGCCTTCGCCTCGTCCCGGCGACCCTGGAGCACGTAGTTGTCGGCCAGCCAGAAGCTGCAAGCCAGGAAGGCGCCCTCGCCCGGGGGCAGGCCATCGACGGAACTGCCCGTGTCGTAGCGCAGGACCAGCCCGTCGCGCACCAGGTCACGCTCGATGGCCGCGACCGTCCCCCGGATGCGCGGATCGTCGGGCGGAAGGAAGCCCACGATCGGCAGCAGCAGCAGGCTGGCATCAAGGGCGGAGGCGCCATAGGACTGGACGAAGGTATTGCGATCGGCGTCGAACCCGCGCCTGCAGACCTCGGCATGGATCTCGTCGCGGACGCGGGACCAGCGCTCGACCGGACCGTCGAGGCCGAATTCCTGGCAGCTGCGGATGGCGCGGTCGAAGGCGACCCAGGCCATCGCCTTGGAATGGGTGAAGTGGCGTTTGCCCCCGCGCACCTCCCAGATGCCTTCGTCGGGCTGGCGCCACAGCGATTCGAGCGAGGTGACGAGGGTCCGCTCCAGCGCCCAGCTGGCGCCGTCGGCGGCCAGGCCCGCATGGCGCGCGGTATAGAGCGTGTCGAGCACCTGGCCATAAACATCGAGCTGGAGCTGGCCGGCCGCCGCATTGCCGATACGCACCGGGCGGGAGCCTTCATACCCCGTCAGCCACGGCACCTCGTACTCCGGCAGGCGCCGTTCGCCTGCCACGCCGTACATGATCTGAAGGTCGCCGGGATCGCCGGCGATGGCGCGCAGCAGCCATTGGCGCCAGGCCTGCGCCTCGCCCAGGTACCCGGCCTCGATCAGCGCCAGGAGCGTGAAGGTCGAATCGCGCAGCCAGCACAGGCGGTAGTCCCAGTTGCGTGGGCCCCCGATCCGCTCGGGCAGGGAGGTGGTGCCGGCGGCGACGATGCCCCCCGTCTCCCAATGGGTCAGGGCCTTCAGCGTGATCAGCGACCGCACCACCGCTTCGGACCAGGGGCCGGCGCTGGCGCAGGTCTGGGCCCAGCCGGTCCAGAAATCCTGGACCTCCGCCAGCGCGTGCGCGATGTCCAGGGCCTCTGGCGGCGGACGATGCGACAGGCCCCAGCTGAGGGCGAAGCCGACCTCCTGGCCGGCCTCCACCACGAAGTGGCCGGCGGTGCGCTGGTCGCGGCCGGTCAGGGCGATGTCGCTGGCCAGCAGCAGGCGGTCGGGCCCCGCAGTCAGCTGAAGGCGGCCGTCCTGCTGCCGCGTGACCCAGGGCACGATGGCGCCATTGCCGAAGCGCACGACCAGGTCCAGCACCATCGACACGCGCCCGCGCAGGCCCCGCACCAGGCGGACCAGGTCGCTGGCTCCGTCGCGCCGGGCCATGAAATCGGTGACGAGGACGGCCCCTTCCGCCGTCTCGAAGGTCGTCTCCAGGACCAGGGTGCGGGGCCGGTAGCGCCGGCTCACCCGCACGTCACCATCCTCCGGCGTGATGAGCCAGCGGCCATGGCTGGGATCGCCCAGAAGGGCGGCGAAACAGGCATCCGAGTCGAAGCGCGGCAGGCCCAGCCAGTCGATCGAGCCACTGCGCCCGACCAGGGCCAGCGTCTCGCAATTGCCGATCACGGCATAGTCCTCGATCAGACCCGGGCGCCCGCGATTGGCGATCCGGTCGGCATGCGGCAGGGCCGCGGTGCTGCCGTCCATCAGCCGTTCCCCCGGAATCCGGGATAGAGCATCATCCCGCCATCGACATGGATCGTCGTGCCCACCACGTAGTCGGAGAGGTCGGAGGCCAACCAGACCGCCACGCGCGCGACGTCTTCCGGCTCGCCGACGCGGCCATAGGGGATCAGCTTCAGCAGGCGGCGGCGCGCCTCCGGTTCGGACCAGGTCTCCTCGTTGATGGGGGTGCGGATGGCACCGGGGGCGATGGCGTTGACCCGGATGCCTTCGCCGGCCACCTCCTGCGCCAGGCTTGCCATCATCATGGCGATGCCGCCCTTGGACGCGGCGTAGTTGGCATGGCCGGCCCAGGGGATCGCCTGGTGCACCGAACTCATGCAGATGATCTTGCCGCGTGCCTGGGATCGGCGCTCGCCCTGGACGCGAAAGGTACGCAGGGCCGCCCGGGCACAGAGGAACTGGCCGCGCAGGTTGACGGAGAGCACGGCATCCCACTGCTCAGCCGTCATCTCGGCAAAGGGGGCATCGTGCTGCACGCCGGCATTGGCGACCAGGATGTCGAGCCCGCCGAAGCGTTCGGCTGCGGCCGCGACCATGGCATCGGCGGCCCCGTCCTGCGCCACGTCGCCCTGCACGGCAAAGGCTTGGCCGCCGGCCGCGGCAATCGTGCCGACCACCGCCTCGGCCTGCTTGGGGTTGGTCAGGTAGTTGACGGCCACGGCAGCACCGGCCGCGGCCAGCCCGATGGCCACGGCGCGGCCGATGCCGGAGCCGGCACCGGTGACCAGGGCGACCTGGCCCTCAAGCTGCGATAGGGTATTGTCGTCGGGGCGTGCCAGCGCCGCTTGGGTCATGTCGCATCCTCGTTTTCCCCTTGCGGGCGGAACGCGACCGGGACCCGTTGGTGCCCAGATATGTCAGGGATTTAACGTCATGACCGGGCGCAGCGGCAATCACGCTGTGGCCGTATGTGCGTCACCCCTCAACGCTCATCCCCGCGCAGGTGGGGATCCAGAGTCTAGCAGGACAGCGCCTGTGGCTCTGGATCCCCGCCTGCGCGGGGATGAGTGGGTTCACTGAGCGCAACGCCCCGGCTGTTGCAACCGGGGCGGGGCGGCCTTAGAGGCTGCCGAAGCGCTTCAGGTGGTGGTCGATATTGCCGAACTGGGTGTCGATCATCGTCAGGCGCTTGAAGTAGTGGCCGACATTGAGCTCGTCCGTCATGCCCATGCCGCCGTGCAGCTGCACCGCCTGCTGGCCGACGAAGCGGCCGGACTTGCCGATCTGCACCTTGGCGGCGCTGATCGCCTTCTTGCGGGCCTTCGCCTCTTCGCCCAGCTTCAGGTTCGCCATGTAGCTCATCGACTTCGACTGCTCATAGTTCATGAACATGTCGACGGCGCGGTGCTGCAGGACCTGGAACTTGCCGATGGGCTGGCCGAACTGGACGCGGGTCTTCAGGTACTCGACGGTCGTGTCGTTCAGCACCTTCATGGCGCCCACGGCCTCCGCCACCACGGCGGCGATGCCCTCGTCCACCACCTGCTCGATCAGGGGCAGGCCGTTGTCGACCTCACCGATCACGTCCTCGGCGCCGACCTGCACGCCGTCCAGCGTGACTTCCGACGCGCGGAACCCGTCGACGGTCGGGTAGTCGCGGCGGGTGACGCCAGCGGCCTTCGCATCGACCAGGAAGAGCGTGATGCCGGCCTCGTCCGTGCGGGCGCCGCCGGTGCGGGCAGTCACGATCAGCTTGTCGGCCGACGGCGCGTGCAGCACGACCGCCTTGTGGCCCGAAAGCTTCCAGCCGCTGCCCGACTTCTCGGCCTTGGTCGAGACGTCGTTCAGGGCATAGCGCGAGGTGGGCTCGGTCTGGGCAAAGGCCAGCAGCGCCTTGCCCTCGATGATCTGGGGGATCAGCGCCTGCTTCTGCGCCGCCGTGCCGCCATGGCGAATGAAGCCGCCACCCAGCACGACCGTCGACAGATAGGGCTCGACCACCAGGCCCTTGCCGAAGGCTTCCTGCACGATCATCGTCTCGACCGCAC
Organism: Zavarzinia sp. CC-PAN008; assembly: GCF_051903925.1. Lineage (GTDB taxonomy): Bacteria > Pseudomonadota > Alphaproteobacteria > Zavarziniales > Zavarziniaceae. The sequence continues at coordinate 86,576 of NZ_CP173678.1, read as the reverse complement.
CGCCGCCCAGGCCGCCGTCCTCTTCCGAGAATGGAATAGCCAGCCAACCCAGTTCGGCGAAGGTCGCCCAGGTCTTGCGGCTGAAGCCCTCTTCGCTCTTCAGCACCGCCCGACGGCTGTCGAAGTCGTAGTCATCCTGGATGAACCGCTCGACGCTGTCGGCCAGCAGCTTCTGTTCATCGGAGAAGGTGAAATCCATGTGGCGTCAACTCGCTGGGGGCGGACGGGGGGGCTGCGCGCTCCGTCGTCCCCCCATGCAGGGAACGGCAGCCTTCGTTGTTCTGTGGCCTAGGTTCTAGCGATCTTGGCGCGCCAGTCCTAGCCCCAAGACGCGGCCGCGCCCGCTTTCGCGGGGGCTGCCGCGCCGCGTGATGCGCCCTTAGAGGCCCAGCACCATCTTGGCGATGATGTTGTGCTGGATCTCGTTCGAGCCGCCATAGATCGACGTCTTGCGCATGTTGAAATAGCTGGGCGCGATCAGGGCGGCATAGTCCGGCCCGATCGACGGCTCGTTGCGGCCCGGCGCATCCAAGGTGCGGTCGAAGGGGGCGGCATAGGGGCCGATCGCCTCCAGCGCCAGCTCTGTGATGCGCTGCTGGATCTCGGTCCCGCGGATCTTGAGGATCGAGGATTCGGGGCCCGGCCCCTTGCCCGCCTGCTCGCCGGCCAGGGTGCGCAGCTCGGTATATTCCAGCGCCAGCAGGTCGACCTCCAACTCGCTCAGCGCCCGGCGGAAGCCCGAATCCTGGATGAGTGGCGAGCCGTCCAGGCGCTCGGCCCCGGCGATCTGCTTCAGGCGTTCGATCTGCTTCTTGGACCGGCCGACCGCGGCAATGCCCGACCGCTCGTGCCCCAGCAGGAACTTGGCGATGGTCCAGCCCTGGCCTTCCTCGCCGATGCGATTCTCGACCGGAACGCGCACGTCGACGAAGTTCGTCTCGTTCACCTCGTGGCTGCCGTCGATCGTGATGATCGGGCGCACGGTGATGCCGGGCGTGTTCATGTCGATGAGCAGGAAGCTGATGCCTTCCTGCTGCTTCACGCTCGTGTCGGTGCGGACCAGGCAGAAGATCCAGTCGGCGTGCTGGGCCAGCGTCGTCCAGGTCTTGGTGCCGTTCACGACATAATGGTCGCCGTCGCGCACCGCGCGGGTGCGCAGGCTGGCCAGGTCCGAGCCCGAGCCCGGCTCCGAATAGCCCTGGCACCACCAGTCCTCGGCGCCCAGGATGCGGGGCAGGTAGCGCTGCTTCTGGTCCTCGCGCCCAAAGGTGTAGATCACGGGCCCCACCATCGCGAGGCCGAAGGGCAGCAGGCCCGGCGTCTCGGCCGCGGCCAGTTCCTCGCCAAAGATGTAGCGCTGCGTCGGTCCCCAGCCGGTGCCGCCGTACTTCCTGGGCCACGCGGGTGCGGCCCAGCCCTTGGCGTTCAGGATGCGCTGCCACTCGACAACGGTATCCTTGCGGTCGCCGCCGGCCAGGTGCCTGCGCTTCAGGTCGGGCGTGTAGTTCTCGGCGATGAAGGTGCGGACTTCGTCGCGGAACGCCAGTTCCTCGGGGGTGAAGCTCAGGTCCATCTCAACGTTCCTCCCGCCCGGGCCTGTTGCGGAGGCAGGTCCTGCACGTTTCCGCTGGCAGCCGGGCGCAGGGGATCATAAGGAGGTGGTTCATCATTTCAAGATCGCGACCAGGGGCGTCGGGAGGGGCGATGGACCACAGCGCAAGCAGCGACGAGGCACCGCGGTCGCCCTGCATCGGGGTCTGCGCGCTCGACCGGCCAGGCGGACGCTGCGTCGGATGCCTGCGCGAACTGCGCGAGGTTGCCCGCTGGGTCCGCCTCAGCGACGACGAGAAGCGCGCCGTGCTGGCGGCGATCGCCGACCGGCGCGCGGAACTTCCCCCCGCCTGAGCCGTCTGGAGCGGATGACCCGATCACGAATCCCGCAACGCAGCGAAACACGATGTGATTCGTGCGCGACGGGGGGGCTGGTTAGATGGTCCCGTCAGACAAGGGAGTGATTCCGCTGCGCCCGTATCGCCAAACCACGCTGAGCCGCCCCGTCCGGCTCGAAGGCGTGGGCCTGCACAGCGGCACTCCGGCTTCGGTCGAGATCCGACCCGCCCGCGTGAACCACGGCATCATCTTCCGCCGCGCCGACGTGGCCGCCGCCATGGCGGACGTCCCGGCGCGCTATGACCTGGTCGTGGACACGCTGTTGTGCACGGCCCTGGCCAACGAGCACGGCACGCGGGTGGCCACGATCGAGCACCTGATGGCGGCCCTGCACGGCCTTGGCGTGTCCAACGCGCTGGTGGTGCTCGACGGACCGGAAATTCCCATCATGGACGGCAGTGCCGAGCCGTTCCGCCTGGCCATCGCCGAGGCGGGGCTGGTGGAGCAGTCGGAAGTCTGGCGCGCCATCCGCATCATCTCGCGCGTCGAGATCCGCGAGCCGAGCCGCTCGGTCGTGCTGGAGCCGCATGACGGCTTCGCCCTCGACCTTGAGATCGACTATCCCGGCACCGCCGTCGCGCGCCAGCGCCACCAGACCAGCCTGCGCCTGGGCTTCCTGGATGGCGCCATCGCCGACTGCCGGACCTTCGGCTTCCGGCACGAGGTCGAGGCCCTGCGCTCGATGGGCCGGGCCCTGGGCGGGTCGCTGGACAATGCCGTCGTGGTCGATGGCGAGAGCGTCATGAACCCCGAGGGCCTGCGCCGACCGGACGAGTTCGTCCGCCACAAGGTACTGGACGCGATCGGCGACCTGGCCTTGGCCGGCCGTCCGATCATCGGCCGCCTGGTCGGCCGCTGCTCCGGCCATCAGCTCAACAACATGGTCCTGCGCAAGCTGTTCGACACGCCCTCGGCCTATGTCCTGACCGACGCGCCGGCCCGCCCCGCCGCCCGCTGGCCCGAAGCCGCCGCCGCGTTCCGGGCTTGATCGCGCGAGGCGAGCCGTCAGCCTCGCCTCGGGTCGCCCCTACCCCTTGCCCATGCGCCGCGCGCCCTCGATCACGACGCCGTCGGTCACCAGGGCGTCGATCTCCGCCGCGCTGAAGCCGGCTTGCGCCAGGACGGTGCGGTTGTCCGCGCCGAACTGCGGCGGGGGCAGGCGCTGTTCCGCAGGCGTCCGGCCCAGCTTGATCGGCGGGCCTGGCGCGCGGAAGCCATTCTCGCCCTCCACGATCATGGCGCGGTGGGCGGTGTGGGGATGCTCGAAGGCTTCCCTGAGATTGTTGGCCGGCCCCGCGGGCACGCCGATCTCCAGCAGCTGCTCGGCCAGGGCTGGCCCATCCTTGTCGGCCAGCATCTGCCGCATGACGGTCGTCAGGGCATCGCGGTTCGCACTGCGCAGCGGGTTTGTGCGGAAGCGAGGATCCTCCGCCACGTCGGGCCTGCCCAGGTGGAGGCAGGCCTTCCTGAACTGGCCGTCATTGCCGATCCCCAGGAAGATCGGCCGCGTCGCGGTTGGGTACAGGTCATAGGGGACGACATTGGGGTGGGCATTGCCCGTCAGGCGCGGCAGGTTCCCCGACATCAGGTAGTTCGGGCCATAGGGCTGCAGCAGCGCAATGCCCGTGTCGTACAGCGTGATGTCCAGGAACTGGCCCAGGCCTGAGCGCTGCCGCTCGTGCAGGGCCAGCAGGATCGCGATCACGGAATTGAGGCCGGTCGCCAGGTCGACCAGCGGAATGCCGATGCGGGTGGGGCCCGAGTCCTGCGAGCCGTTGATCGAGATCAGGCCCGTCATCGTCTGGACCACGGCGTCATAGCCGGGAAAGCCGCCCAGCGGCCCATCGGCGCCAAAACCCGTGACCCGGCAATGGATCAGGCGCGGAAAGCGGGCCCGCAGATCGTCCGCCCCGATGCCCCAGCGTTCCATCGTGCCGGGCTTGAAGTTCTCGACCAGGATGTCGGCCGTCTCCAGCAGGCGCAGCAGGACGGCGCGTCCCTTCTCGTGCCCCAGGTCCAGCGCGATGCCGCGCTTGTTGCGGTTGGCCCCCATGAAATAGGCGCTCATGGTCTGGGCGTCGTCGGCGAAGGGCGGGCCCCAATCGCGTGTCTCGTCCCCTTGCGGCGGCTCGACCTTGATGATGTCGGCACCGTGGTCGCCCAGGATCTGGGTGGCGGACGGGCCGCCCAGCACGCGGCTGAGGTCGACCACCCGGATGCCGTCAAGGGCCGGCATCAGCGCTTCCTCGCGATGGTCAGGCCATCGCCGATCGGGGTCATGGCCAGGCTGACGCGCTGGTCGTTGCGGACATGCAGGTTGAAGCGATGGACATGGGTGCCAAGCCGGCCCAGCCGCTCGCTCACCTCCGGCCCCGGCTTGGGCAGCACGCCGCCACCCATCAGCACGTTGTCGACCAGGATGACGCCGCCGGGCCGCAACAGCGTCAGGGCCCGCTCCCAATAGGTCACATAATTCTCCTTGTCGGCGTCCAGGAAGACCCAGTCATAGGTTCCGGCCTCCCCGCCCTGGATCATGGCACCCAGCGTGTCCAGCGCGGGCGCCAGGCGCAGGTCGATGCGGTCGGATACCCCCAGTTCGGCCCAGGTCTCCCGCGCGATCAGCGTCCACGCGTCGCTGACGTCGAGACCGACCAGGGTACCGCCGGGCGCCATGCCCAGGGCGGTGCAGGCGGCGCTGTAGCCGGTGAACACGCCCACCTCGATCCCGCGGCGGACGCCCAGAAGCTCGGCCAGCACGGTCATGAACTGGCCCTGGACGCTGGACACCTGCATGCCGGCCTCGGGCATGCGGGCGGTGCGCTCGCGCAAGGCGGTCAGGGCCGGCGGCTCGCGCGAGGCGACCTCGACCATGTAGGCATAGAGGGCGGCGCTGATCTCGATCTGCTCTGACACGGGCGATCCGGCTGGTTGGGCTGTGCTGCATTCTGGCGGCCGGCCGGCGCTCACGCAAAGCCGGCGGTCGCCGTGCACGATGGTTTTGCGGTAGAGATTCAGGAAACGAGGGGAGACGCCGACAATGGCCCGACTGGAATTCTACTTCGACTGCTCAAGCCCGTGGACCTATCTGGGCTTCACCCGCATCCAGCCGGTGGCGGAGGAGTTCGGCATCGACATCGATTGGAAGCCGTTCCTGGTAGGCGGGGTGTTCAACACCGTCAACGGCAGCGTGTACGAGGCACGCGCCAATCCGGTGCCGGTCAAGATGGCCTACTACAAGAAGGACATGGCCGACTGGGCGCGCTTCTGCGGCATCCGCATCGGCAATCCGCCGGTCTTTCCCGTCAACAGCGTCAAGGCAATGCGCGGCTGCTTCGTCGCGATGGAACAGGGCAAGCTGGTGCCCTATGCCACCGCCGTGTTCGACGCCTATTGGGGCGACCTGAAGGACATTTCGCAGGACGAGGTGATGGCCGCCATCGTGCAGAAGGTCGGCATGGACCTGGACGACTTCTTCGGCAAGATCGGCTCGCAACCCTACAAGGATCGCCTGCGTGCCAATACCGAGGAGCTGATCGCCCGCGGCGGCTTCGGCTCGCCCACGGTCTATGTCGACGGGACCGACATGTATTTCGGCAATGACCGGATCGAGCTGATCCGCGCCGCCTTGCAGGATCGCCAGGCGGCCTGACCGGCCGGCTTCGGGGAAGGCGGGTCGGGAGAGCGGACGGGGCGCCTTACGCCTCGCTCGCGGCCCCTCTGGCATGGCGCTTGTGCCAGGGTTTGAGCGCCAGCGCGTGGGCAAGGCCCAGCCGTGCGGCCGCCCATTCCCCGGCCAGGCACATCAGCAGGGCAGCCACGATCGCCACGCTGGCGACGGCGACGCTGTCCGGCAGGCCTGCCGCCTGGGACAGGAGGTAGAGCCCCTGCAGGAAGATCACGTGCATGACGTAGATCGGCAGGGTGCGCTTGCCGATCGCGACCATCGGTTCGACCAGGGGTGACAGGAAGGGTCGCCGCGGCAGGCTGAGCACAAGGACCTGCTGCGCGATCAGGATCACGGCAAAGACCACCAGGCTGGTCGGATGCTCGCCCGCTGGCGTCAGCACGCACAGCGCGGTGATCGCCGCCAGCGACAGCACGAGCAGGGGCCAGGGCAAGGGCTGGCGCAGCAGCCAGGGCGCCGTCGCCGCGCCCAGGGTGAACGCCGCGAAATAGCGGGTGAACTCGATCACGGGATGCGGCTCGACCAGCAGGCCGGCGTGCAGCAGCCACAGGTGCAGCGGCAGCAGGGCAAGGGCCGCGCCCAGCGCCACCTTCAGCGCGCCCAGGCGCATGGCACCCCAGAGCAGCACATAGAAGATGCACAACTGCTGCAGGAACCACAGGGGGGTCGTCGGCATCAGCAGTTCGCTGGCGATCGCCAGCGGAACGGCCCCCAGCGCTCCATCCTTCAGGCCGACGAGCAGACAATAGAGCGCCGTCCACACCACGTAGAGGTGGACCATGGGCACCCATTTCTCCGCCAGCAGGTCGCGGGGGTGCTTGGCGAACAGGCGTGGGAACATCATGCCAGAGAACAAGAACAACGACGCCATGCGCGCCGTGCCCATGTCATAGGACATGAAGCGGTCCAGATAAGGCGTCCGCTCCACCAGCCCGCCAAAGACATCGAAGCCGTGGTGGGCAACGACCAGAAAGACCAGGAAGCCGCGCACGGCGAACAGATAGCGGCTGGTATCCAGCTCCATGGAGCCGCTGGCCGGCCGCGCCGCCCGCGGAACTGCACCGGCCTGTGCGGCGATTGCTTGCGCGTCCGACAATGCCTGAACCCTCCCGCCACGGGGTCGGACGATGAGTCCGACCTGCCGGGCATGATGGCACAGCATGCTGAACGCGAAGTTGACGCAGACCACTCGCCCGGTGCGGTCCAAAGGCCGCATCGGGCTGGGAAAATCAAGGGCGGGCGCACAGTATTCCAGGCGTCCGCGGCGATCGGACCCGCCGGCTTTGGCGGATGGCCGCGCGCCGCCGGCTAGGCTTCCCGGTGCAAAGCCCGGGCGATCAGCGAGTCGCCGTGACGTTCCGGCCGCCAATGGCGCCGGTCAGGGTCTGCCGGTCGCGCGAGAAGCGCAACGTCTCGACCGCCCCGTCATCGAAGCGCAGCGTCACGCGGCGGCGATCGACCTGGCAGTTCCAGTTGCCGCGGTCGGGGCCACGCGCGCCCTGGATGCGGAAGCTGGCATCCTCATAGAGCGAGATGCTGGCTCCGCCGCGCCAGCCGAACGTGCCCAGCAGCGATTCGCAGCCGGGATCCAGCCGCGCGGTGTCGTCGCCGCGATCGTCGTCGGCCCGGTCCGCCGTGACGCGGAAGCCCTGCGTGTTGCGACCCTCCAGCCGGGTCCCTTCGCGGTCGACGCGGAGCGTGTCGACCCAGCCCGGATCCCAGTTCAGGGTGATCTCCCGGTCGCCCGGATCGGTGCAGGACCAGCGGCCGCGATTGCCGCTAGTGGAGCGGAAGCGGCCATTGGGCTGCAGTGTCACCTGGTTGCCGTCGAACCAGGTCCAGGTGCCCACCGCCGGCTGGCAGCGCCGCGGAATATCGCCGTCCGGCCCGCCGTCCGGGCCCCCGGCCACGGGGCCGCCGCCCGGCGGCGGCCGGCGGTCGGTGCGCTCGGCCGTGATGCGCTGGCCCGAATCGTTGACGCCGTCCAGGCGCGACAGGTCGCGCGACAGGGTCACCTGGTCACGCCAGCCGGCATCCCAGCGGAACTCGAAGGCCTGGCGGTTGGGATCGACGCAATAGATCCGCCCCTCGCGACCACGGTCCGTGGCAAAGCGGCCACTGGGGTCCGCCATCAGGCGCGAGCCATCGAACCAGCGCCATTCGCCCGCGATCACGTCGCAGCGGCGGTCCCAGGCGGAGGGCTGCTGCTGCTGTTGCCCGCCCTGGCCCTGCAGCATCTGCTGCAGCAGCTGGTCGAACACCGCGTTTCCGGTGCCCTGGCCCTGGCCGAACTGGGCCTGGGCAGGCGTGGCAAGGGCCGCGACGCCAAGGCTGGCGCCCAGCGCAAGGGCAGTGTGGACGATCCGCTTCATGGCGACGCAATTCCTCCGGGTCTGGCCCGCTGGCAAATGCCGCTTTCGCGCGGGGGTTCCAAGGACCATGGCCCATCTGAGCGCAGGTCCCGAAACCTTGCTGTGACCAGCGCGAACAGGTTTCGCGACCGTCCCGCTCAGGCCGGGCTGGCGGCTGGGGCCCCGCTGCCGACGGCCCGCGCCAGGTCGTCCCGGCTGCGGGCAAAAGGCGCCATGCCCAGCCAGAACAGGACGCCGGCCAGCGGCAAGGCCACCGCCGCGACGATGGCGACCGCCATGCCCACCGCCTGGTCGTAGCCGAACACATGGTCCAGGACGAGCGCCATCACGGTGGGGCCCAGGCCCAGTCCGATCAGCGTGACCGTGAAGACGTAGAGCGCCGCGACCTGGCCGCGCAGCTGGTTCGGCACAACTTCCTGCAGCGCCGCCGGCCCGGCCGACGACTGCATGGAGAGGAACAGCGTCGCGACCGCCAGAACCGCCATCGTCGCCACTTCGCCCTGCACCAGGACGAAGCCGACGGTCGGCACCAGGCTGCCGATGGCGCAGATCAGGCCGACCTGCATGCGGGCGTTGCGACCACCGCGCTGGCCCAACCGATCCCCCAGCAGGCCGCCCAGGATGACCCCAGGCGTGCCGAACAGGATCACCAGCAGGCCGTAATAGCCACCGGCCTGGGCCTGGTCCCAGCCCAGGTTCCACATCAGATAGTTCGGGATCCAGAAGCCGGCGCCATAGCTGGTCATGGCCAGCAGGCCGAAACCGATATTGTGGCAGGCGAAGGTCTTCCAGTTGCCCTTCAGGAAGGCCACCAGGTCGCCGACCGTGGCATGCACGGCGCCATGCGTGCCGTCGGCCCGCAGCCCGGTCTTGACCTCGCGCCGGAACGGTTCGCGGATCGTGAAGATCAGCGCCGCCACCAGGACGCCGGGCAGGCCGACCACGAAGAACACCAGCGACCATTGGTGCATCTCGCCCAGCACGGGGACGACGATCATCTCCACGCCGGACAATTGCTGCGCGACCAGGCCCCCGATCACGAAGGCCAGGCCAGCGCCGACATAGATGCCGACGCCATAGAAGCCGAGTGCCGCCCCCCGGCGCCGCGGCGGGAAGTAGTCGGCGATCAGGGAGAACGCGGCCGGCCCCAGCGCCGCTTCGCCCACGCCGACGAAGATGCGGGCGACGAACAGCTCCCAGAAATTGGTGGCCAGGCCACAGGCAGCGGTCGCCAGGCTCCACACCACGATGCCGATCGCGATGATCGTGCGCCGGCTTGACCGGTCGACCATGCGGCCCACGGGAAAGCCCATGAACGTGTAGAAGATCGCAAAGGCGATCCCCTGCAGCAGCGTGATCTCGGTATTGGTCAGGCCCAGGTCGCGGCGGATCGGCGCCACCAGCAATGTCAGGATCTGCCGGTCCACGAACGAGAACGTATAGGCCAGGCTGAGGACCAGGACGACGTACCAGGCATAGGCGGCGCGCGGATAGGGCGGCTCTCCCGGTGCTGGCTGGTCGGAGCCGGCCGTGCTGCCCGCCTGTGCATAGGTCGCCATCAATCCCCCCGGTCCTGCCTTGTCGTTGGCAGCAGCCTAACAGCGTTTGTTAAGCGTTCCGCAAGCTTTGCGGCGCAGTCTGCTGCCATGTCCGTATCCGGTATCCAGGGGGCGCAGGTCGCCGCCGTCCAGGGCTTCACCAAGGCCACAGGCCAGGTCGCCCAGGCCGCCCAGCAGATCGCGGAAGGGGCCGTGGACCCCGCCGTGATCGTGCAATTGTCCAATGCCAAGCTGGCGGCGGAGGCGAGTGCTGCCGTCGTGCAGACGACCAGCGAACTGGCCCAGACGGCGATCAACCTGATCGCCTGATCTTTCGCGGCCCCGTGGCCGCCAAGAGTAGTCGGCTGTTCTAATCCGTCCTAGAGTTCCTCCATAACGGGAGGAACAAGACAATGACGGATGTGATCAACACGACCGCCGGCCAAATGAACACGGCCGACCTGGGCCGCACCCTGATGCACGAGCATGTGCTGGTGGGCTTTCCCGGCTGGTACCTCGACAACCGTCAGCCCGAGTTCAAGCGCGCCGAGGTGATGCCCCGCGTCATCGACGCGTTCCAGCAGCTCCATGCCTATGGCGTGCGCACCGTGGTCGATCCGTGCCCGATGGACATGGGCCGCCAGGTCGACATCTGCGCCGAGGTCGCGCAGAAGAGCGGCATCAACATCGTCTGCACCACCGGCGCCTATTACGAGGATGCCGGCCTGACCTTCACCTTCCGTCATCTGCCGGTCGAGGCGATCACCGAGATCTATGTGAAGGAGATCGAGGACGGCATCGGCTATTCCGGGATCAAGGCCGGCCTGATCAAGATCTCGACGGGGGAGGGACGCGTCTCGGACTATGAGCGCAAGCTGCTGACCGCGGCGGGTCAGGCCGCGCGCATCACCGGCGTGCCGCTGATCTCCCACACCGAGAAGTGCACCTGCGGCCACGACCAGATCGACATCATCACGGCGCAGGGCGTGCCGTCCTGCCAGCTGATGGTCGGCCATTCCGACGGCCGCGACGATCCCGAGTACCAAGCGTCGCTGGCCGCACGCGGCTCCTATGTCGGGTTCGACCGCTTTGGCCTGGTCGACATCGTGCCCGACGAAGTGCGGATGAAGAACGTCAAGACCCTGGTCGAGGGCGGCCACCGCGACCGCCTGATGCTGAGCCACGACAAGGTCAACTGCTTCCTGGGCACGCTGCCCGGCGGCGTCCAGATCGACGCGTTCGAGAAGATCATCCCCAACTGGAAGATGACCCACCTGTTCGAGAACATCTTCCCCGAGCTGCTGCGCATGGGGGTGTCCCAGGCCGACCTGGATCATATCGTGACCGAGAACCCGCGCCGCTTCTTCACCGAGGCGCGGGCATCCGCGGCCCAGGCGGCCGAGTAGCACCCGTGGCGCGCGCCCTGGCGCTGGGCGTCGCCGCCGCGCTTGGCTTGGCGCTGGGGCCGGGCGCCGCGCAGGCAGCGTTCTGCCTGCAGGAGCGTCCGGGCCTTGAGGCTGCCTGCATCGGCCTGGAGCAGGAGAGCGGGCCCAGGGCCTATCGCCTCTTCGTGCCGCAGACCCTGCCGCCAGGGCCCCGCCCGCTGCTCCTGCTGCTGCACGGGGCGGGCGGGTCGGGGGCCGCGATGGAGGCGCTGACCTTCCAGCGCTTCAACCGCCTGGCCGAGCGGGAGGGCTTCGTCATCGCATCGCCCGACGGCCTGTTCAGCAGCTGGAACGCGGGCCTGATGCCGTCCGGCACCGACGATGTCGCCTTCCTGCGCGCCGTGATCGACGACGTGGCCGCCCGCACGCCCATCGATGGCGCCCAGGTTCGCGTCGCCGGCTTCTCCATGGGCGCGATGATGGCGCTGCGCCTGGCGTGCCAGGCGCCGGACAGGATCGCCGCGGTGGCGGCCATTGCCGGCTACCTGCCGCGGGACGTGGCGGCGACCTGCGCTGCACGGCCCGGCCTGCGGGCTCTTGTGATCGGCGGTGACCGGGACGCCATCGTACCCTTCGCCGGCGGTGCGCCCAGCCTGGGCGGCAATTCCTATGGCAGCATGCTGGGTGGCCAGGCCACCGCTGCGCACCTGGCGCAAGGCCAGGCCTGTGCGGCGCCATCGGCTTCGCGCGTCGTGGACCAGAAGCCGGACGACGGGACGCGCCTGCTGATCGCAGACTGGACCTGCACAGCCCCCGCGGCGGTCGAGCTGATCCATGTCGAAGGCGGCGGCCACACCTGGCCCGGCGGCCTGATGTGGGGTCCGCCCAACCTGGCCGGCACGCTCAGCGCGGAGATGGACCCGGTGGCACCGGTCTGGGCGTTCCTCGCGGGTACCGCTGCGCCCTGAACATCCTGTAACCTTGGGCCGCGTTGCGTCGGCATCGGGGGGCCTTGCGTGAGTCACATCGGTGTGGGGCTTGCCGTCTTTGCCTGGCTGGCGGCCATGGCGATCGGCACGATGCTGCTCTATCCGAAACTGCCCGCCCGTCATCGCGACCAGCCGACAAACGACGTCGTCCGCCTGGTCGTGAACCTGTTCGTGGTGATGACGTCGCTGGTGTTCGGCCTGATGCTGAATTCGGCCAAGAACACGTTCGAGACGATCGACACCAGCCTGCACACCTATGGCGCCAGCCTCATCATGCTGGACCAGACGCTGCGCATCTACGGGGCCGGCGCGGAGGAGGCCCGTCACCGGCTGGAGGACTATGTCGAGGCGGCCATCGCCAGCCCGGCGCGCGCCGACGATCCACTCCACCATGAGGAGAACAGCGCCGCCTGGCATTTCGACCGGCTGCGCCTGGCGCTGGCGGCCATACCGGGCGATGGCGGGCCGGGGGACGCGGCCCTGACGGATGCGCGGGCCCAGTACCGCCATCTGGTCGAGCAGCGCTGGCTGATCATCGAGAAGTCCGAAGGGGTGATCCCGTCGCCCCTGATCGGGATGCTGATTGCCTGGCTGACCCTGATCTTTGCCAGTTTCGGCTACCGGGCACCGGCGAACCGGGTGCTGGTCGGCCTTTTTGTCGTCGCGGCGGCCCTGAATGCTGCCGCGATCTACCTGATCCTGGACATGGATATCCCATTCTCAGGACCTATCCAGATTACCGACGCGCCATTGCGCCGGGCGCTTGCGGCGATCCAGATGTAGCCAGGGCTCAGGCGATGATGTCGGGCAGCAGGCGGCTTTCGATCCGGCTCATCAAATCCTTCAGCGCCAGCTTGCGGCGCTTCAGGCGCTGGATCTGCAACTGGTCGACCGGCGGCGCACGCAGCAAGGCGTTGATCGAATCGTCCAGGTCGCGATGCTCCTCGCGGAGATCGGCGAGTTGCCGGCGCAGGGTCTCTTCTTCTTCGGTCTGGACAGCCATCGTGCTCGCAAGCCCTCGAAGGGCGCGGACTGTATCACGGAGCAGCCTTCACGATGAATGCCGATGACCAGAAAAATGGCATGGATGTCGCCACCCGCGCGGCCGCGTTCTGGGCCGAGGCAGCAGCCCTCTATGCCCGGCCCGGGATGGCCGAGCTGTGCCTGGAATTGCAGGACCATCTGGGCCTGGACGTGAACACCGTCCTGCTGTGCTGCTTCAGCGCCAGCCGCGGGCGCGGGCTGGAGCCATGGGACCTGTCGCGGGCGGTCATCACGCTGGCGCCCTGGCGTGCCCAGGTGGTGGAACCGTTGCGCACGCTGCGCCGCGGACTGAAGGGCATGACGGGGGCCGAGCCGACACGTCAGGCCATCGCAGCCGCGGAACTGGAGGCGGAACGCCGCGCCCAGGCCATCCTGGTGGAGGCGCTTGGCCCCTGGCCCCCGGATGGCCCACCCGTGTCGCCCCTGCCTGCGCTGGCGGCGCTGGGCGTGCCGCCGCGCGCTGCGGAGCGCCTGGCCCAGGCCGCTCAGGATGGGCGCTGAGCGCCGCTCCAGCGGACCGTGCCGGGCGCATCCAGGCCGAACAGGTCCAGCGCGCGTGCGGCGCTCTGCCGCACCATGGCGTCGACTGTCGCCAGGCCCGTGTAGTGGGCCGGCACCGGCGGTGCAACAATGGCCCCCATCTCTGTCGCCTGGACCATGGAGCGCAGATGCCCCAGGTGGAGCGGCGATTCCCGCACCATCAGGACCAGGCGACGGCGCTCCTTCAGCACGACGTCGGCCGCCCGCGTCAGCAGCGTGGTCGTGACCCCGCTTGCGACTTCGGACAGCGAGCGCACAGAGCACGGCGCCACGATCATGCCCAAGGTCTTGAACGAGCCTGAGGAAATCGCCGCCGCCATGTCCCCGATGGCATGCACCGTATGGGCCAGGGCCTTCACATCCGCCGTGCGCAGGTCGGTCTCGTGCGCGAATGTCAGTTCCGCCGCCTTGCTGATGACCAGGTGTGTTTCCAGGCCAAGGACGTTTGCCGCCTCCAGCACGCGCACGCCCAGCATGGCGCCGGAGGCCCCGCTGATGCCGATGATGATGCGTTGCGGCATCACAGAACCGTGCGCTCTTGCAGGCTGACCCCATGGCCCCTACGTGGTTCCATATGGGGGGGAGCACACAATGCCCCCGCAGTTGGAGGATCACGATGACGCTGAAGAGTCATATCGACAGCCTGTCTCACAAGCATTCCAACCTCGACGAGGCGATCCATCTGGAACATCGCCGACCTGCCCCCGACACCATCCGGCTCAAGGAACTCAAGCTCCAGAAGCTGAAGGTGAAGGAGGAGATCCAGCGCCTCTCCCCGCGCTGAGTGTGCACCCGCCGCTTCTACGCCAATCCTGGGGAAGCGGACCAGATACAACCCCCTGACATGTTTTGAAGCCAGGCCGTCTCTCCTGGCGCCCCGCAGAATGCGGCAGTCCAAGGACCTGGAGCGGAGGGCGCGCGTCAGCGGGCACACCCCGCTCCGGTCCAGCAGGCGCGGGAGCCGCATCGGCGGCGCCGTTCGGGGCGAACCCGTGGGCTCCACCCCGTCCACCGCACGCCTGGCGCTTTCCCTAGGTCAGGCTGCGGGCCTGGTCGCGCAGGACGAATTTCTGCACCTTGCCGGTCGAGGTCTTGGGCAGTTCGGCAAAGACGACCGTGCGCGGCACCTTGTAGTGCGCCAGGTTCTGGCGGCAGAAGGCGATCAGGTCGGCCTCCGTTGTCGGCGGCGCATCCGCCCTCAGCGTGACGAACGCGCACGGCGTCTCGCCCCACTTCTCGTCCGGCCGTGCCACCACGGCGGCCTCGAGCACCGCCGGGTGCCGGAACAGCACGCCCTCCACCTCGATCGTCGAGATGTTCTCCCCGCCTGAGATGATGATGTCCTTGGACCGGTCCTTGAGCTGGATGTAGCCGTCGGCATGCATCACGCCCAGGTCGCCGGAGTGGAACCAGCCGCCGGCCAGCGATTCCTGCGTCGCCTTGGGGTTCTTCAGGTAGCCCTTCATGACGATGTTGCCGCGGAACATGACCTCGCCCATCGTCTCGCCGTCGGCGGGCACGCGCTCCATCGTCTCCGGGTCGATCACCGCCAGGTCCTCCAGGACCGGGTAGCGCACGCCCTGCCGGGACTTTTTGGCGGCTCGGGAATCCGCGTCCAGGGCGTCCCATTCCGACTTCCAGGCACAGACGGTGGCGGGGCCATAGGTCTCCGTCAGGCCATAGAGGTGGGTGACGGGGAAGCCCTTGGCCTCCATCGCGGCCAGCACGGCCGCCGGCGGGGGGGCCGCTGCCGTCATGAAGTTGACGGTCGATTGCAGCGGCTTGCGCTGGGCGTCGGTCGCGTTGATCAGCAGGCCCATGATGATCGGCGCGCCGCACATGTGCGTCACCTTATGCTCCGCCAGGGCGCTGTAGATGGCCGCGGCCTCCACCCGGCGCAGGCAGACATGGGTGCCCGCGATCACGCTGAGCGACCACGTGTAGCACCAGCCATTGCAGTGGAACATCGGCAGCGTCCACAGGTAGACGGCATGCAGCGGCATGCTGCCGACCACGACGTTGCTGATCGCGTTCAGGTATGCGCCGCGGTGGTGATAGACGACACCCTTGGGATTGCCCGTCGTGCCCGAGGTGTAGTTGAGCGAGATCGCCCGCCATTCGTCGTCCGGGGGCGACCAGGCGTAATCCGGATCGCCGCCGGCGATGAAGTCCTCGTACAGGATGGAGCCCAGGCGCTCGCCCGGACCGTCATACAGGGGATCGTCGACGTCGATCACCAGGGGCGTGGCCTTGGCCTGGGCCAGGGCCGCCTTGACCGTCGCCGAAAACTCGCGGTCGGTGATCAGCACCTTGGTCTCGGCATGGTCCAGGGTGAACGCGATGGTCGCAGCATCCAGCCGGACGTTCATCGTGTTCAGCACGGCCCCGGTCATCGGCACGCCATAGTGCGCGTCCAGCATGGCGGGCACGTTGGGCAGCATCATCGAGACGGTGTCGCCAACGCCGATGCCGTGCTTCGCCAGGGCGGAGGCCAGGCGCCGCGCCCGCACGTAGAAGTCGGCATAGGTGATGCGCTGGGGCCCGTGGATGATCGCGATGCGGTCGGGATAGACCTTGGCCGCGCGCTCCAGGAAGCCGATCGGGCTCAGCGGCTGGTAGTTGGCCGGCGTCCGGTCCAGGTCGGTCTCGAAGGGATTGGTGCCGGCGCCAGGGGTACCCATTGCGTGCCTCCGCTCAACAGCGCCCAGCCTGCCGCGGGCGGCCGGGACGGTTCGTTCATCTGACGCGATATTGGAACACGAACGCCCCGCCACGCCATGGGGCTGGTGCGTCAGCCGGCCGTCCCCGTGACCTTCAGCACTTCCTCGGTGCCGCGCCAGATCATGCTGACCGCGACGATCGCGATGACGCCCAGGCCGACATAGGCGATCCAGTGCCAGCGCTGGAGAAGGCGCGCGATCAGGCTGGCCGCCAGACCCATCAGCACGACCGAGATCGACAGCCCCACCAGCATGATCCAGGGATGCTCCTGGGCTGCGCCGGCGACCGCCAGGACGTTGTCCAGCGACATCGACACGTCCGCCATGACGATCTGGGTCACGGCGGCACGGAACGACTTGGGCGCTGCCGTGACCTCGCCATCGGCCAGGGCGGCGGCACCGTCCTGCTCGCTGTGGGTTCGGGATTCGCGGATCTCGCGCCAGAACTTCCACGACACCCACAGCAGCAGGATGCCGCCCGCCAGCGTCAGGCCGACGATCGCCAGCAGTTCATAGGTGAAGAAGGCAAAGACGATGCGCATTACCGTGGCGGCGGCAATGCCCCAGAAGATGACGCGGCGGCGCTGCTCCCGCGCCACGCCCGCCGCCGCCATGCCGACGACCACGGCATTGTCCCCCGCCAGGACGATGTCGATGAGCACGACGCTCAGCAGCGCCGTGATCTCGCTCCAGGGCATCGGCTCTACTCGGCCTCGGCCGAGGGGGGCGAAATCAGGACCTTGTCCACGCGGCGTCCATCCATGTCCATGACCTCCAGCCGGAACCCGGCCAGCGTGAAATGGTCGCCCGCCGTCGGGATCTTTTTCAGGCAGTGCATGACCAGGCCGCCCAGCGTGTGGAACTCCGCGCCATCATCCGGCTGGTGCGGCGGCATGCCGATGGCGGACCACAACTGGTCGACCGAATAGGTGCCGTCGACCAGGTAGGAGCCATCCTCCCGCCGGACGACGCTGGGACCTTCGTCCTCCGCCGGTTCCGGCAGGTCGCCGATCAGGCCCTCGAGCATGTCGTTGAGGGTCACCAGGCCCTGGATGTCGCCATACTCGTCGACGATCAGGGCCAGCGGATTGCCCGTCCCGCGGAAGCGTTCCACGGCCTGGAGGGCTGGCGCCGTCTCCGGGATATAGAGCACGGGGCGCAGCAGCGCCTGGAGGTCCAGCGCCTGCCCGGCGAGACGCTGCGCCAGCAGGTCCTTGACCTGGACAAAGCCCAGCACCTCGTTCGCCGAGCCCTTGCGCACCGGAAAGCGGGAGCGGTGGCTCTCCACCACGCGCTTCAGGATCTCGGCCTCGCTCTCGTCCAGGTCCAGCCATTCGATCTGGGGTCGGGGCGTCATCAGGGCCGCGATGCGCCGGTCGCCCAGGCGCAGGGTCATGTCGACGATCTGCCGCTCGGCTTCCTGGAAATGGCCGGCCTGGGCGCCCTCCTGCATCAGCAGGCGGATTTCCTCGTCCGTGACCCCGGACTCGCTCTCCTGCTGGCCGGGGATCAGGGCCAGGACCAGCTCGGTCGACTTGCTCAGCAGCCAGACCAGCGGGCTTGCCACCTTGGCCAGCAGCTTCAGCATCGGCGCCAGACGCCGCGCCAGCGACTCGGGCTGGCCCAGGGCCAGGCGCTTTGGCACCAGTTCGCCCAGGATCAGCGAGAAATAGGTGATCAGGACGACCACCACGCCAAAGGCGATGTTGTCGGCCATTGCCGGGTCGATTCCGGGCACGCCCACAAGCAAGGCGGCGACCGGCGCGGACAGGGTGGCGCCGCCGAACGCACCGGCCAGCGTCCCGATCAGCGTAATGCCGATCTGGACGGTCGAGAGCATGCGGCCCGGGTCTTCGGCCAGGGCGAGGGCCGATGCGGCGCCGGCGCGCTTTTCCTCGGCCGCCTGGCGCAGGCGAGCCTTGCGCGACGCCACGACGGACATCTCCGACATGGCGAGCACGCCGTTGACCAGGATCAGGGCGAGGATGATGACGAGGTCTAGGACCATGGCGGGCCCGACAGGTCATAGCACAGTCGGCCGGCGGCCCCAATGCGCTGATGCCACAATTCGTGAGCGGCCGGTCGGAAGGCGGGGCAGGCGGCGCGGGGCCGCCTGCGTCTGGGGCGCACGGTTCAGCCCTTCGCGGCGGCCCCCCGGGCGACGGCTTCGGCGATCAGGCGGGCGGCCCCCTCGGCGTTCAGCCGGTCGGCAACGCGCACCCACTTGCCCTTTTCCAGGTCCTTGTAGTGCTCGAAGAAATGCTGGATCTGCTCGGTGAGGATCTCGGGCAGGTCGGTCAGCTCCTTCACGGTGCTGTAGAACGGGTGCAGCTTCTGCACGGGCACGGCCACGATCTTCTCGTCCCCGCCGGCCTCGTCCTGCATCACCAGGGCGCCGATCGGACGGCAGCGGATGACCGAGCCGGCCACGACCGGGGTCTGGCTGACCACCAGGATGTCGATCGGGTCGCCGTCGTCCGACAGGGTATGCGGCACGAACCCGTAGTTCGCCGGATAGACCATCGAGGTGTGCAGGAAGCGGTCCACGAACAGGGCGCCCGACGGCTTGTGGATCTCGTACTTGACGGGCAGGCCGCCCTGCGGGATCTCGATCACGGCATAGACGTCCCAGGGCGGTGCCACGCCCACGGGAATCTGACTCAGGTCCATAAATCCTCCTTGGAGCGGCGCGGTCCTGCCAGGGCGGAAGGCCCGGGGCCGGGGTGCCATGCGCAGCGACCCCGTGGGAGCCCGCCATGCGCCGCTGTCCGAATCGACGCCGCACCCTAAGCGTCGTATGCCGCGCTGCACAGGACCGCGATTGTCGCAGTGCACCAGCTGCCGCGAAATTCCTGCCCCTTGTGGACGCTACGTCAGGGGCGATGCGCCATCAGCTCGCCGGTGGGGCTGCGCCGGGCTCCGCGCCGGGCGGGGGCAGCGGCGTGACCTGCAGGCCGGGACGCAGCTTCTGCAGGCCATCGGCGATGTAGCGCTCGCCCGCCGCCAGGCCCTGCGCCACGACGATGTCCGTGCCGACCTCGGCACCCAGCGTCACGTCGCGGCGCTGCAGGATGTCGCCCTCGCCCACCACCAGGACGAAGCGGCCGATCTGGTCCGAGCCGACGGAGCGCTGCTGCACCACCACGGCGGCATCCTGGCGCCCCAGGTGCAGCCGGGCGCGGCCGAACTGGCCCGGCAGGACGTGCTTGTCCGGATTGTCCAGCGTCAGGCGCACGGGAATGGTTCCAGTCGCGGCGTCCACCTCGTTGCCGATGAAGTCGACCCGGCCCGACAGGACCGGCCCGCCGCCCGGCGTCGCGAACTCCGCGACGACCGGGCCGCGGCCCAGCGCCGCGCGGATGGCGGGCAGGTCCGCCTCGGCCGGCCGCGCCATGGCATGCAGCGGGTCCAGCTGGACGATCGTGGTCAGCAGCGTGTCGCCCGTCGCGATCAGGTTGCCGACGTCGACGGCGCTGTGGCCGATGCGGCCGGCGATGGGCGCACGGATGGTCGTGAAGTCGAGCGCGATCTCGGCCGCGCGCAGGTCGGCCTCGGCCTGGCGCAGGTTCGAATTGGCCTGGTCCAGGGTGGCCCGGGCGGCATAGCCGCGCGCCGCGAGTTGCTGCTGCCTGCCTTGGGTCTGGCGCATCATCTGCACCTGGGCGGCGGCCCGGGCGCGCGTCGCCTCATAGTCGCGGGCGTCGATGCGGTAGAGAACCTGGCCGGCCGTCACCTCGTCGCCCTCGCTGAACTGCCGGCTGAGCAGGTAGCCGGTGGCGCGGGCGCGCACCTCCACCCGCTCGACGGCCTCGCTGGTCGCGACGTACTCGCGCACGATCGGCACGCTGCGTGCCTCGGCCGTGGCGATGGCCGCCGGCATCACGGACGGCATGGCCATGCCCTGTTCCGGGGCTTCGCGGGGGCCGAAGGCAAGCCAGCCCAGGCCCCCGACAAGGGCCAGCGCCAAGGTGACGAAGACGACGCGACCCAGGCTCATGACGCACGATCCTCCTCGGCGTCGGCCACGCCGACGCTGACACTGGCCCCGGCGCTGGTCTCTGCCGGTCGGCCGGCGCCGAAGCGCTCGCGCAGCGTCTCGATCAGGACGTAGAACAGGGGCACGAAGAACAGGCTGAGCACGGTGGCCGACAGCATGCCGGAGAACACCGTGGTGCCCAGCGATCGCCGGGCGCCCGCGCCGGCCCCGGTCGACAGGACCAGCGGCACCACGCCCAGGATGAAGGCAAAGGCGGTCATCAGGATCGGGCGCAGGCGCAGGCGCGCGGCATGCATGGCCGACCGCACGATGGAGCGGCCCTCCTCCTCGCGGCTGCGCTTGGCGAACTCCACGATCAGGATCGCGTTCTTGGCTGCCAGGCCGATCAGCATGACGATGCCGATCTGACCGAAGATGTCGAGCTGCAAGCCGAACAGGGTCAGGCCGGCCGCCGCCCCCAGCACCGCCAGCGGCACCGACAGCAGGATCATGAACGGCATGGTCCAGCTTTCGTACTGCGCCGCCAGGAACAGGAAGACGAAGACGAAGGCCAGGGCGAACACGAACGGCGCCAGGTCGCCGGCCTGGATCTCCTGATAGGTCAGGCCCGTCCACTCGAAGCCGATGCCCGGCGGCAGCACGGCGCGCGAGATCTCCTCCATCGCCGCGATCGCCTGGCCCGAGCTGTAGCCCGGCGCCGCCGCGCCGCTGATCGCGATCGAGGGATAGACGTTGTAGTGGCTGATCGCCTCCGGCCCCGTGATCGGCACCAGCCTGGCCACGGTGTCGACCGGCACCATGTTGCCCTTCGCGTCGCGGACATGGATGCGCGACAGGTCGGTGGCACTGGCCCGCGCGTCCGCTTCCGCCTGAAGGATCACGCGGAACATCCGGCCATAGAGGTTGATGTCGTTGACGTAGAGCGAGCCCAGCAGGATCTGCATGGCGTTGAACACGTCGGGCAGGTTCAGGCCCAGCGTCTCGACCTTCTCGCGGTCGACTTCCAGGCGGTATTGCGGCACGCCGGCCGAATAGGTCGTGAAGACCTGGGTCAGTTCGGGGCGCTGGGCGGCGGCGCCCAGCAGGTCCTCAAGCGCTGCGTGCATGGCCGGCCAGCCGCGCCCGGCACGGTCCTGCAACTGGTATTCGAAGCCGCCGGTCTGGCCCAGGCCGGGGATCGACGGCGGGTTGAACAGGAAGACGAAGGCGTTGGGAATCCCGAAGAACTGCGGTTGCAGCCTGGCCACCAGCTCGGCCGCGGACTGGCCGGGCCCGCGCTCGCTCCACGGCTTCAGGATCACGAAGCTGAGTGCGGCGTTCGACTGCTGGGTGAAGGTCATGATGTTGAGGCCGCTGAGCGCCACGACGTGGTCCACCCCGTCGGCCGCCTGCAGCTGCTCGCGCACGACGTCGACAACCTTCTGCGTCTCGGCGAGCGAGGCACCGTCGGGCAGCTGGATCTGCACGATGAACGAGCCGTCATCCTCCTGCGGCACGAAGCTGGATGGCCGCTGCAGCAGCAGCACGACGGCCAGCCCGCTGAGCACCAGGAACAGCAGCGACGACAGGATCCAGTGCCGGGTGATGACCGGGATCGACTGTTCATAGCCGCGCGACATCGCATTGAAGCCGCGGTTGAAGTTGCGGAAGACGAAGCCGCGCCCCTCGTGGTCGCCCCGGCGCAGCAGCAGCACGCACAAAGCCGGCGACAGGGTCAGCGAGTTGAAGGCCGACAAGCCGACCGAAATCGCGATGGTCAGGGCGAACTGGTTGTAGAGCTGGCCCGTGATGCCGGGGATGAAAGCGACCGGCACGAACACGGCGCCCAGCACGGCGGTCGTGGCGATGATCGGTCCCGTCACCTCGCGCATGGCGACGCGGGCGGCACCCAGCGGCGATTGCCCTTCCTCCAGCTGGCGGCTGACGTTCTCGACCACGACGATCGCATCGTCCACGACCAGGCCGATGGCCAGGACCATGCCCAGCATCGACACCGTGTTGATCGAGAAGCCGAGCAGCGACATGACCGCCAGCGTGCCGATCAGCGAGACCGGAATGGCAATGGCCGGGATCAGGGTGGCCCGCCAGTTCTGGAGAAAGACGAACACCACCAGGAAGACAAGGAGCATCGCCTCGCCCAGCGTCTTCAGCACTTCCCGGATCGATTCGGCCACGAACTTGGTCGTGTCATAGCTGTTCGACCAGCTGATGCCGCTGGGGAAGCCCGGCGCCATCGCGTCCATCGCCTCGCGCACCCGGGCGATCGTCTGGAGCGAGTTGGCGTCCGGCGTCTGGAACACCAGCATTGCGGTAGAGGGCAGGCCGTCCAGGCTGGCCGAGGCGTCATAGGATTGCGAGCCGAGTTCCACGCGGCCCAGGTCGCCCAGGCGGACCAGCTGGCCATCCGCGCCCCGCTTGACGATGATCTTCTCGAACTCCTCCGGCTTGCTCAGGCGCCCCTGGGCCTGGATCTGGTACTGGAAGACGACGCCCGGGGGCGAGGGGGCCTGGCCGATCTTGCCCGCCGCCACCTGCACGTTCTGGTCCTGCACCGCCTGCTGCACGTCCTGCGGAGTGACACCCAGCTGCGCCATGCGCGCCGGGTCCAGCCAGACACGGATGGCATAGAGCTTGGACCCGAAGAGCTGCACGTCGCCCACGCCGGGGATCCGCTTCAGCGCGTCGACGACCTGAAGGTTGGCGAAGTTGGCCAGGAACACCTCGTCCCGGCTGCGGTCGGGCGAGTTCAGCTCGACCACCGTCATGATGTTCGGCTGCTGCTTCTGGACCACGACCCCCGTGCGGTTCACGACCTCCGGCAGCAAAGGCGTGGCGCGGCTGACCCGGTTCTGGACGTTGACGGTGGCCAGGTCGACATCGGTGCCGATCTTGAACGTGATGGTGATCGAGGCCGAGCCGTCATTGGCGCTGTTCGACGACATGTAGAGCATGTTGTCGACGCCGTTGATCTGCTGCTCCAGCGGCGTCACGACGCTGTCGGCCACGACCTCGGCACTGGCGCCGGCGTAAGTGGCGCTGACCACGACCTGCGGCGGCGTGATGTCGGGGTATTGCGAGACCGGAAGCGTGCTGCCGGCAATCGCACCGATGATCACCATCAGGATCGCCACCACGATCGCGAAGACCGGGCGGCCCAGGAAGAACGTCACCATGGGTCAGTCCGGCTGATAGGGGACGCTGGCCGGTGGGCCTGCCATGGCGCGCAGGAAGATCGCGTGCACCAGGTCGCGCAGCGCATCCGTCTCGAAGCCAGGCTGGGCGATGGCCCGGATCAGGTAGCCGTCGCCCAGCGCCAGCAGCAGCGTCACCATCGCCTCCAGGTCATGGCCCGGATGGACCTCGCCACTGGCCTGGCCCGCGCGCAGAACGTCCGCCAGCAGGTGGCGCGTGCGCTGGTCATTGGCCCGGACCATGCGGCCGATGCGGTCGTTGCGGGCGGCTTCCGCCATGATCTCGGCCGCGACGGGCTCGCTGATGGCGCGCTGCGGCCGCTCGTGCGCGCCGATGCGGAACAGCGCCTCCACCGGGCGCTCGTGACCCATCACGCGGGCGAAGAAGTCGGCTTCCGCAGCCTGGTCCTGGGCCACGATCGCCTCGACGATCGCCTCCTTGTTCTCGAAGAAATGATAGAGGTGGCCGGGGCTGATCCGCGCCTCGCCACAGATTTCCGAGATGGAGGCGGCATGGAAGCCGCGCCGCTCGAAGCAGACCTGTGCCGCCTCCAGGATCTGGCGGCGGCGTTCAAGGCCAAGGGCGGGGTCGGGCGAGCGGGCCATGCCGCCTTATAGAGTGAACGCTTGCTCTATCCAAGCGATGACGCTGCGACACCCGCAGTTCAGAACGCGTTCCGAATTCTCAGGCCGGGCCCAGCACCCGCTAGTGCCCATGCACCGCCGTATTCGAGCGTGCGAAGGCATGCGCCAGCACCCTTCGAGACGACGCGTCGCGCCTCCTCAGGATGACGACCGCTGGAGCACCTTCTCCAGAGAACAACGGCGGAAAGGCCGCTACGCCCCGATCACCTTCCACAGGCTGGAGGCGTTGGCGACGACCTTGTCGTTCGCCAGCAGCATGCCCCGCACGAACAGGATCGAGCGGGTCTGGCGCAGCACCTCGCAGCGGCATTCGACCCAGTCGCCAAGCTTGGCGGCGGACACAAATTCCGTCGACAGGTTCAGCGTCGCGGCGTGCCCCGGGCGGATTGCGTCATAGGCGCAGGCGCCGAGCGAGGCGTCGAGGAAGCTGAGGATCATGCCGCCATGCACGACCCCGGCCCCGCCGGTGTTGAAGTGGCGGGCCCCGGCGCGGAAGGCGAAGTCGCGGCCCCGCTCCGTCCGGCGGTGGTAGAACGGCCCGATCACCTGCTCGAACGGATCGGAGAGGGTCATCTCCTCCCACCCCTCGGGCACGTTGTCCTGGGGGCGGGACAGAACCCGCGCGCCGGTCATGCGCCGACCACCTTCCACACGCCGTGGGCGCTCATCAGGATGCGCTCCTCGTTCCGGATCTCTCCGGTGACGAAGACCAGCGTCTTGGTCGCCCGCGTCACGCGCGCGTCGCCAAAGATGCAGTCGCCGGGCTTGCCTGGGGCCACGAAGTCGCAATTGAGGGAGACGGTCGAGCACATGCGCCGGCCCGCCCCGTCATAGGCCGAGCGGGACAGGAGATGATCGGCGAACGACATCAGCATGCCCCCATGGACAATGTCGTTGGCATTGAGGTGACGGCCCTCGACGATGAAGCCATAGCGCATGGCGCCGGTGCGGTCGGCGACCTTGCCATAGGGGCCGATCATCCTGGTATAGCCGGGCTCCGCTGCCGTGGCCGCGCCTGCCACTGTCGTGTCGGCTGTTGTCTTATCGTCTGCCATTGCGTCCCTCTTGCCCGGGACCTGATAGACTGCCGATTGCAATGCAGCAAGCGCGGTGCTTTGAAGGCGGGGCGGCGCGCCATGTACTATGCTGGCAGCACGGATGGCAGGGGCCGCCATGGTCATGAGCGGGATCGGGTCATGAACGGGATCGGGGCATGAACAGGGTGGGCGCATGATTCTGAGTTGCCCGGCCTGCGGTGCACGCTACCTGGTCGACGCGTCGGCCCTGGGCCCGGCCGGCCGCACGGTCCGGTGCGCGCGGTGCCAGTTCCAATGGCGGCAGGACCCGCCACAGGACATGCCGCGCCGCCTGGACCCGGTGGAGCCGCCGCCGCCGCCGGTCAGCGGCCCCCGCGTGCCTCCACCCAACCTGCCGGGCTTTCCGCGGCCGCCCCGGCGCAACCTGGAATGGCTGGGCTGGGTGGGCCTGGCCGGGGTCGTCGCGGGTGTGATCGGCGCCGGCTTCGTCTATCGCAGCGAAGTGGTTGCCGCCTGGCCCCCGGCCGGCCAGCTGTACGAGATGCTGGGTCTGGTCGAACCGGGCGCCACCCTGGATTTCGCCGACATCCGCTTCGAGCGCGACCAGACCGCCGGGCGCAACGTGCTGATGGTGAAGGGGCGGGTGCTGAACCATTCCCCGGCCGAGGCGGGTGTCCCCGGCATCGTCGTCAGCCTGGTCGACGCCACCGGCCGGCAGCTGCTGAGCGAGACGGTGCAGGCCAAGGATGCGCGGCTTGCACCGGATGCGGCGACGACCTTCGAGTCGGTGCTCTCCAACCCCCCGCCCGAGGCGCAGGAGGTGCGCGTCACGTTCGGCCCGCTCTAAGCGGCGGCGCGCGACCGGGACCTGTGACAAGAGACCGGTTTCCGCGCGGCGCCTGGATCTGATTGCCTAACCCAAAGGGACCGCGCAGCGACGCGCCCCTGTGCAACACGTGCAACACCGGAGTGACATGACCCGCATCGTTCCCCCTTCGCAGACCGTCAGCGAGCTCTACGGGGCCGACGTGATCGCCGCGCGGATCGAGGCGCTGGCGGGGACGATCGTCGCCGACCTGGGCACCGACCTGGTCGGCGTGGCGGTGCTGAAGGGCAGCTTCATGTATGCCGCCGACCTGCTGCGGGCGCTGCACCGCCACGGCGCCCATGTCGAGGTCGACTTCATGATGCTGTCGAGCTATGGCGCGGGGACCGAAAGCTCGGGCCAGGTGCGGGTCCTGCGCGACATCACATCGCCTGTCGAGGGGCGGACCGTCCTGCTGATCGACGACATCCTCGAATCGGGGCGGACGCTCGCCTATGCCAAGGACCTGCTCAGTGCGCGGGGGGCGGAGCGGGTCGCCGTCACGGTCCTGCTCGAGAAGCCGGGCAAGCGGGCGACCCAGATCGATCCCGAATATGTGGGCTTCACCTGTCCCGACCTGTTCGTGGTCGGCTATGGCATGGACTGCGCCCACTGCTTCCGCGAACTGCCGTTCATCGGTGTGATGGACCCGTGAGCCCGCCCCGCATCGCCGCCATCCTGGTCGCGGAGGACGATCCCGCGGTCGGCCAGTTCGTGACCCGCGCCCTGGCCACGCGGGGCCATGACGTCGTCCTGGCGACGGACGGTGCGGCGGCGCTGGCGCTGCTGCACGAGCGCCGCTTCGACCTGCTGCTGACCGACATCGTCATGCCGATGATGGACGGCATCGCCCTGGCGCTGGCCGCCAGCGCGGAATTCCCGGACATGCCGATCCTGATGATGACCGGCTATGCCCAGGAACGGCAGCGCGCCTACAACCTGGACAGCCTGATCCACGACGTGATCCTGAAGCCGTTCTCCATGGCCCAGATCATCGAGACGGTGGAGAACGCGCTCCCCATCGGCTGACTCTGGCCGAAGCTCCGCGCCCCCTGTCTACCCGGCGCGACGGGCCTCGGCGTCGTCGCGCAGGGCGTACCAGCGGAACAGCAGTTCCATCACCGGGCGGCGCAGACCATGGAACGGGATCGAGCGCGGCCGGCTGACCGGGAAGGGCAGGGCGCCGGCGGGCGTGCCCGTCGCCAGGTCGGCCAGGAGCCGCCCCATCACCGTCGCCATCGCGACCCCCCGGCCGTTATAGCCAAGGCCGGCGAACAGCCCGGGCGCCAGGACATGGAGGTGCGGCAGGTGGTCCAGCGTCATGGCGATGCGGCCGCCCCACCAGAATTGCGGCTCCTCCAGCGGAACCTGCGGGAAGATGCGCTGGACCATCCGCTTCAGGCTTTGGGTGTCGTCCAGCGTCGGCCGGTCGACGAACGGGCCGCGACCGCCCATCAGCAGGCGGCCCTGCTCGTCAGTCCGGAAATAGGCCATCATGCGCCGCGTCTCCGACACGACATGGCGGCCGGGCAGCACGCTTG
This sequence comes from Zavarzinia sp. CC-PAN008, assembly GCF_051903925.1. Taxonomy (GTDB): domain Bacteria; phylum Pseudomonadota; class Alphaproteobacteria; order Zavarziniales; family Zavarziniaceae. Next base: position 59,077 of record NZ_CP173678.1, on the reverse strand, counting down.
CCCGGACGTTCTCGCTCAACGGCGCCGTCGCCAGCTGGAACGAATAGACGGGCACGATGCTGGTGCGCAGGCCGGGCCACAGGTCCTCGCTATAGCCATTGGTCGCCAGGATGACCTGGGCCGCCTGGATCGTGCGGCCGCCCTCGATGGCGATCCGCCACCCGGCGCCCACCTTCTCCAGCCCGGTCACCCTGGTCCGGGCAAAGACCTGTGCGCCCAGGCGGATCGCGGCGTCGGCCAGCCCGCGGGCATAGCGGAAGGGCTGGACCGAGCCGCCGCGGTGGTCGACCCAGCCGCCGACATAGCCCGATGCCCCCAGCAGGCTGCCGATCTGCCCCCGGTCGAGCAGGGTCACCTCCGCCCCGCGCTTCTGCCATTGCCGGGCGCGCGCCTGGGCCACGGCCAGGGCGTCAGGCGCATGCGCGGCCTGGACCCAGCCGGAACGCCGGGCGTCGCAGTCGATGCCGTGACGCGCCACCAGGTCGAACAGCATGTCGGCCGAGCCGCCGGCCAGGCCCACCAGGTCCGCGCCAAAGCGCCGTTCCAGATCGTCCGGGTCCTCCTTCAGGCCGGGAATGACCTGGCCGCCGTTGCGGCCGGAGGCGCCCCAGCCCGGCTCGCCCGCCTCCACCACCATTACCGTGCGCCCGCGCTCCGCCAAATGGAGGGCCGCGGACAGGCCGGTGAAGCCGGCGCCGATGATGACCACGTCCGCCTCGTGCCCGCCGGGGGCAAGGGTTGGGCCGCTCCAGGCCGGCTGCCCGGCGGTCCACAGGGAGGGGGGCAGGGTCGGCTGCTGGAGTTCGGGAATGGTCATGACCGGCCGGGCACCGCGCTATGCTGCATTGCAAAGGAATGCTGCATGCAGTGCAGCACGGCGGCAGCGTGCCTCCGCTCCACGCCAGGGGTCAAGCGGCCTGCCGGAAAGCACGCTTTGACGTTCAGTCGCCGCAGGTGCAGGCCTGTCCCTCGCCCCCGAAATTGGCCTTGGCGAAGTCGAGCGCGCTCGAATACGAGCTGAAGCCCGAAAGCTGGCAGGTCGGCGTGCCGCGCGCGCTCAACTGCTGCTCCAGAGTCCGCTGCTGCACCTCGATCCGGTTGTTGGAGCAGAACACGTTGTAGGAATCCGCCAGCGCCGGCGCCGGTGCTGCCAGAAGCAGTGTGGCCGCCAGCAAACCTTTGGACAGATTGTGACTTCCCTCACGCATGAGCATCCTCCCCACGATTGCGCTGCGGATGTACGATCGCGACGTAATGCCTAGTATGCGGCGTCTGGCGCCGCCGGTCATGGGGGCGTTGATGCGCATGGGTCGGTCGAGTTTCCTGCCCGCCGCGGCCTTGGCCCTAGGGGCGCTGCTGCTGGCCGCTCCTGGTGTCCAGGCCGAGGAGGGCGACTTCTGCGCCGCGGGCTGGTGCGGCGGGCCGCACTTCCGGGGACAGGACCTGTCGTCCTGCATCATGTCCTCCCGCTACGAAGGCGGGATCGAACTTGGCTTCATCCTGGACCGCGACTTCAACTACGGCCTGTTCTTCCGCGATCCCGACCTGCGCCTGCGCCGCAATGCCTTCCGTGTCTCGTTCCGTGTCGATCGGGGCGACGTCATGCGCGCGGATGCGACGCTGGAGGACGAGACGGTCCTGATCGACCTGGGCTCCGACCCCGGTCTGTTCGAGGCGCTGCGCCGCGGCTCCAGCGTCGGCGTCGACTTCGGCCCGCTGCAGCGGCGCTACAGCCTGGACGGCACGGCCCGTGGGCTGCAAGCGCTGGCCGCCTGCGTCGCCCGCTACATGGACGGGCCCAAGGGCGACCGCGACCGGGACGAGGGGCGTGGCCGGGCCGAGGCGGCGCTGGACCGCTGGAGCGGACCCGGCGGGCTGGACCCCGCCGTTGTCGAGCAGCCGGCCGCCCTGGCCGGCGCGCGCGCCGACCCGGAGACGATCTACGAGCAGGTCTCGGGCTCGGTCTATGTCGTGCTGGCGCAGGACGACGGCAATCCGGAGCAGAGCCAGGGTTCGGCGGTGGCGATCTCGCGCCGGCACCTTCTGACCAACTGCCATGTGGTCGAGGATCACCCCGGCTCCATCGCGATCATGGGCAAGAACGGTACGGGCAAGGCGCGCCTGGTTGCGGCCGATCCCGCCGCCGACCGCTGCGTGATCCGCAGCGAGGACATCGTCGTCGACCCGGTGCCAGGCATCCGCCTGGACGATGCCCTGCGCGTGGGCGAGACGGTCTACACGATCGGTGCGCCCTTCGGCCTGTCGGGCACGCTGGGCCAGGGCCTGATTTCCGGCCTGCGCGAGAACGAGGGTCGGCCCTATATCCAGACCACGGCGCCGATCTCGCCCGGTTCCTCCGGCGGCGGCCTGTTCGATTCGCGCGGCAACCTGATCGGCATCACGACCTTCCTGCTGCGCGACGGCCAGTCGCTCAACTTCGCCATTCCGGTTGCGACCTATTGGGGCACGGGCGGGGGCGGTGGCGGCGCCATTGCCGGGGTGGGCAATGCCGTCTCGGGCAAGCCGGTAGCGCCCGCGTCACCCAGCCAGACGGCGGAGATCCCGCCGCCGCCGTCCAAGCCGACCAGCGCCGGCGGGCGGGAGGTTCTCTGCCAGGTCGGCAACGCGGTCGGGTTCCGCACGGCCAAGGCCTGTTCCTCGGCCGGCGGCCTGGTGATCGAGTAGCCGTCGTCACTCAGCCGGGGTGCAGCCCGGCGGGGCTTCAAAACTGGGTGGCGACCCGCCGTTCAGGAGAAGATGCCGGAATCGGTGAGACCGGCAGGGCCAGCCTCTGCCAGGTCGAGCGCGATCCGGACCATGCTTGGGCGCTCCCAGTCATCGCGGGGATGCGTCACCTCCGCTGCGGGCGGGTGCTCGGTCCGGGCATCGGGTGCGATGTTCATGATTGGCTCCATGGCTTGGCGGACCGCACAGTCCGCGTGTCGTCGCTAAGAAGTCGTTGACGCCACCGCACCTTCCGGCCCGAGCGGCTCAGGCGCCGGTCGAGCCGAATCCGCCGGCGCCGCGGGGGCTGTCGTCCAGGCTGTCCACCACCTCGACATGCAGGGTGGGGACCGGAACGATGACCAGTTGGGCGATGCGGTCGCCTGGGGCCACGACGACCCCGGGCCTGGCCGTGGTGGCGGAGACCAGGATCTCTCCCCGGTAGTCCGAGTCGATGATGCCGACCGTGTTGGCCAGGCGCAATCCCTTCTCGCCCGTGCTGCTGCGCGGCACCAGCAGGCCGCAAAAGCCCAGCGGGATCTGCACGCGCAGGCCCGTCGGAATGCGAAACGGCTGCGCGTCCGCACCGGGCAGGGTGACGGCCGCCTCCAGGCAGGCATGCAGGTCAAACCCGGCGGATGCACCCTCATGGGCCTGGACGGGGATGCGGGCGCCGTGGTCCGCGGCATCGGAGCGGGCCAGGCAGAAACGGATGGTCGGTGTGATCGCGGTCGGGGTCATGAAGACAGAAAGCCCTGGACGGCAATTCCGTCCAGGGCTCCCGCAAAAAATCATGCGGAGCGGCGCGACTCCGCTTCACTCAGCCATAGGCGCCGACGATGGCGACCGAACACACATTGCCGTTTGGCGCACCACCCAGGTTGTGGGTCAGGCCGAAGGTCGGGTTGGACCGCTGGCGGGGACCCGCGCGGCCCTGCAGCTGCAGGTACATCTCGTAGAGCATGCGGATGCCGCTGGCGCCGATCGGATGGCCAAAGCACTTCAGGCCGCCGTCGATCTGGCACGGGACCTGGCCGTCGGCGTCGTAGAAGCCGTCCAGCACGTCCTTCAGGGCACCCCCCTCGGGCGAGATGAACAGGTCCTCCATCGTCACGAACTCGGTGATGGAGAAGCAGTCATGCACCTCGATCAGGCTCAGCTCCTCGCGCGGGTTCTTGATGCCGGCCTCGTCATAGGCGCGCTTGGCGGCGATCCGGGCGGTGTGGAAATAGCTGCCGTCCCAGGAATTGTGGCCGATCTCGCTGCCGTTGGAGAGGGCCAGCTGCAGCGCCTTGACCGTCACCAGGTTGTGCTTGCCCAGCGACTTGGCGATTTCCGGCGTCGTCACGATGGCCGCGGCCGCCCCGTCCGACACGCCGCAGCAGTCGAACAGGCCCAGGGGCTCGGCGATCAGCGGCGCGTTCAGCACCTGGTCCATCGTCACCTCCTTCTGGAGGTGGGCCTTGGGGTTCTTGGCCCCATTGGCGTGGCTCTTGACCGAGACATGGGCGATGCCGCGCTTCAGGTCCTCGCGGCTGACGCCGTGCTTGGCGCGATAGGCGGAGGCCAGCTGCGCGAACGAGCCGGGGGCCGACATGTTGGGGTTGGTCAGCGCCCCCATCGTGCCGCGGCTGCCCGGGGGCAGGCCGCCATATCCGGTGTCCTTCAGCTTCTCGACACCCAGCGCCAGCGCGATGTCGCAGGCGCCGGCGGCGACCGCGTACACCGCACCCCGGAACGCTTCCGAGCCGGAGGCACAGAAATTCTCGACCTTGGTCACCGGAATGTTGGGCAGCCGCAGCGCATAGCTGAGCGGCAGCGCCGACTTGCCGATATTGACCTCGTCAAAGGCGGAGGCCAGCCACGCCGCCTGGATCTGGTTGGTCTCGATGCCGGCGTCGGCGATGGCCTCCTTGAAGGCCTCGACCATCAGCTCGTCCGAACCCGCGTCCCAGCGCTCCCCGAACTTGGAGCAGCCCATGCCAAGGATCGCGACCTTGTCCTTGATTCCCGATGCCATCGCCGTCTCCCTTCGTCTCGTCTACTTACCTGTCGGTCGAAATATAAGGCGTTTCCCTATTGGGTGGTAGCGTCCCACCTGTCCGGCCTGGGTGTCAGCGCTGCGCCTGATGCTTCGAGACGCGTCCCTTCGGGCCGCTCCTCAGCATGACGCCGTTGGTTCTCCTTGATGTCCCCAACCTGCGTCATCCTGAGGAGGCCGAAGGCCGTCTCGAAGGATGCTCGCGCAACCGTCAAGCAGGCCTGGCGCAGCCCGCTCACCCCGTGGGGACGGCCTTCCAGAAGTACTTCTTGAAGCCGCGATCCTCGTCGACCTCCTTGAGGCGGAAGGTCATGCGCACCGGCATGCCCACCTCGACCTTGCCCTGTTCGTAATCGGTGAAGTCGGTCATGAAGCGGCCGCCGTCCTGGAACGTGACCATGCCGTAATGGGCCGGCGGGTCGATCGTATAGGTCAGGTAATCGGCGGACCAGGTCATGATCTTGGCCGGTTCGTCCTGGAAGGGATGGGGGTCCTGGCTGTCGGGCGCGTGGCAGTTGGGGTTCACGCAGATGTCCGACTTCGGATATTGCAGCGTGCCGCAGACCCGGCACTTGCCGCCCACCAGGCCTAGGATCTGGTCCCGCTTGCGGTAGAGGACGCTCAGCGCCGTGCCCTTGTCGCCTTCGGCCCGTTTGCCCTTCTCCTGCGTCACCAGGTTGTTGAAGGCCAGATACTTCATGTAGTTGGTCTCTTCCCGCCGGTCGGCGAGCGAGCCCTTGATGCCGCGCCGCGGGCTCAGGCCTGCCAGCGCGTCGGTGGTGCGGAAGATCAGCACGTCCGCCCCCTGGCCATAGCCGACGACCATGATCGTCTGGCCGGGACCGACCGACTGGATCGTTTCGATCAGCATGGTGAGCGCATGCGCGGTGCCCGTTTCGCCACAGACGGCGTGCAGGTTGTCGCGCGCCTTCTTCGGGTCGATGCCGGACGCCTTGGCAATGTCGGCGGGGATCTTCGCGAAGATGCAGGGCATCACGAAGTGGTCGATGGCGCCGGCCTCGATCCCGCTCTTGGCCAGGGCGGCCTTCACCGCCTTGGGCCCGATCTTCATGTAGCCTTCGTCGCGGATCCAGCGCTCTTCCCAGCCATAGTCGAAGTCCTGGCCCTCGCCGCGGAAATGGTCGACGAAGTCGATCGAGATCGAAGCCCCGCCCAGGTATTCGGCGATCGGCTTGTCGTTCCCGACCAGGAGGGAGGCTGCCCCGTCGCCGAACAGCATCTCCTCGTTCGAACCGGACCGCGTGGCGCGGGTATCGGATGCGACCAGCAGCGCGTTCGTGGCAGTGCCGGCCTTCACCGACGACAGCGCCGCCAGCAGGGCGGACGTGCCCGCCCGCTGGGACGACGTCACGTCCAGCGTCTGCACCGCGTCAGACAGGTTCAGCACGGTCGCGACCACGCCGGCATTCTGGCGGTCGGCAAAGGGCATGGTGGTCGAGGCGAAGATGACCTGGTCGATGGCGGCCTTGTCAAAGCCGGTCAGGCAGTCGCGGCCGGCCTCGACCGCCATGGTCAGGCTGTCCTCGTCCCAGTTGCGCATGGACCGTTCGCCCTTGGCCTGGCCCATGATGCCGGGGTTGGACCAGGCATTGGCGGTGGCGATCGCCTTCCTCTGCAGCCTCAGCTTCGGGATGTAGCCACCGAATGCCGTGATGCCGACCATTGTCTTCCCTCCCTTGTTCTGGTCGGGAAACTAGCAACGCCCGCGCCGCAGTTCCAGTCCGCGCTGAACGTATTCCTAAAATGAATTATCGTTCAACGTCGGTTCTGGGTCCAGCCTGGCTGGCGGCATCCTGGCGCAGCGTCGCCCAGGAATAGAGGGCACACGCGGCCCAGATCAGGACAAAGCCGGACAGCCGCTCCAGGCCCAGCGGCTCGCCAAACGCCAGCACACCCAGCAGCAGCATCATGGTTGGCGACATGTACTGAATGAAGCCCAGCGTCGCCAGGCGGATGCGCCGTGCCGCGGCCGCGAAGGCCAGCAGCGGCAGCACGGTGACGGGCCCGGTCAGCACCGCCAGGGCCTGGATGGTGGCAGGCCGCGTCGTCAGGCTCAGGCCGTCCGTCGCCGCGAACCACGCCAGGACCAGCAGGGCAGGGCCCAGCATCACCAGGCTCTCGACCGCCATGCCGGTCAGCGGGCCGACGCCCACCTGCTTGCGCAGCAGGCCATAGACGGCAAAGGTCCCTGCCAGGCCCAGCGCGATCCACGGGGCGGAGCCGGTCAGCACGGCCTCGATGCCAACGCCGCAGGCAGCCAGCGCCACGGCCGCCAGTTGCACGCCGCCCAGCCGCTCGCGCAGCACGACCATGCCAAGTGCCACCGCAGCCAGCGGGTTGATGAAATAGCCAAGGCTCGCCTCCAGGACCTGGCCATGGGCGACGGCGGCCACATAGATCAGCCAGTTGACGGAGATCAGGCTGCCGGTGGCGAGCAGGGTGGCCACGGCCCGGCGGTTGCGCAGCAGCGCCGCCAGTTCCGCCATCTGGCCCAGGGCCAGCAGCAGGCTTAGGCTGAACGCGGCCGAGAACACGGCGCGCCAGGCGATCAGCTCCACCGGGTCGACGCCGGCAAAGGCGCGCCAGAACAGGGGGCTGAGGCCCCAGGTCGTGAACGCCGCGGCCGCCCACAACCCGCCCCGCAGCGCCTCCCGGCGCGCGTCGGCCGGCGCCGCGGCAGGCCCGGCCGAGGCCGGCATGGTCAGGGGTTGGCGGTGGCGGGCGGTGCGATCGGGGCCAGTTCCGGCTGCGCGGGCGCCGCAGGGTCGGCCGGGGCCGATGGCGCCACCGGTGCCGTCGGCGCGGTGGCGCTGGGGCGCTCGACCTTGGCCTGGAACGCGGCGACGCGCTGCTCCGCCTGGGCCAGCTGGTCGGAGCTGAGCTGCGCGCGGACCGCCGCCTGGTTGCGCCGGGCGTATTCGGGGGCGATGCCGCGCGCCGCCAGGGCGTAGTACACATAGGCGGTCACCAGGTCCTTCTCGACCCCGGTGCCCTCCTCGTACATGACGGCCAGGTTGTACTGGGCGGTGGCGTCGCCCTGGTCGGCGGCGCGGCGATACCAGCGCGCGGCTTCCGTCCGGTCGGCGGCAACGCCCAGGCCGAAGTCGTACATCGTGCCGACATCGAACTGGGCCGAGGCATCGCCATTGCGGGCGAGCGGCATCATGACGGTCATGGCCGTCGTGAAGTCGCCGTTGTCATAGGCCTCGCGCCCCGGGGGCTTGTCCCCAGAGCTCGCGGCGGCACCAAAGGACAGCAGCGCCGCGAAGGCGCCGGCCAGGACGAGCGATTTCTCCCACATGGGCGGGACGTTGCTGCATCCCGCGAACCGGCGCAAGCGCCACGGATCACAGTCATGTCGATCACCGGCCCGCGCCGTGCCCGCCCGCGGCAGGCCGGGGATGGGGCGCACCGGCCCAGGCTGGCCTGTCGCCCCCCAGGCGTGGTTCAATGGCGGCCATGCCGATATTGTACGAACATCCGCTGTCGCCCTATGCGCAGAAGGTGAAGATCGCCCTGGACGAGAAGGGCGTCGCCTACGAGACCCGCCAGCCGGACGTGCTGGCCGGGGGCGATGCCGCCTTCCTGGCCGCGGCGCTGCGCGCCGAGGTGCCGGCCTATGTGGACGAGGACGTCCATCTCTTCGATTCGACCCTGATCCTGGACTACATCGACGACCGCTGGCCCGAGCCGGGCCTGCTGGCCGCGACGCCGGCCGAGCGCGCCCGCGTCCGCGCCATCGAGGAGGTCTGCGACACCACGCTGGAGGCGATCAACTGGGGCCTGTCGGAGGTGCGCTACTGGGGGCGCGCGACCGGTGACACGGCTGCGGCGCTGGAGGAGTCGGCGCGTGTCCAGTACGCCGGCATCCTGCGCTGGCTGCAGGACCAGCTGGGCGAGCGGCCCTGGTTCAATGGCGCGGAGTTCGGCCGCGGCGACCTGGCGGTGGCGCCCTTCCTGATGGGCGTGATCGGCTTCGGCCATGGCCCGGTGGAGGGCAGCGCGCTGCACGCCTGGGTCCGTCGCGTGCGCCAGCGGCCCAGCGTCGCGCGGGTCTTCGCCGCCGCCAAGGCGGCCCTGCCGGCGCTGGCCGCGTCGGGCGCCCAGCGCCCGCGCGAAGGGTTCCGGCGGGAGTATCGCGACCACCGGCTGGACTGGATGATCCGCTCCGGCGGGCTGGACGTGGTGCTGGACGGGATCGCGAAGCAGAACATCCGCTTCACCCGCGAAGTTGGCTGAGCGCACGGATCGCGCGATGGCCGAACTCATCCTCCATCACTATCCGTCCTCGCCCTTCTCCGAGAAGGTGCGCGCCGCCCTGGGCATCAAGGGCGTCGCCTGGCGCTCGGTCACGATCCCCGTGATCATGCCGAAGCCCGATCTGATGCCCTTGACCGGCGGCTATCGCCGCACCCCCGTGATGCAGATCGGGGCCGAGATCTGGTGCGACACGCAGGTGATCCTGCGCGAGATCGAGCGCCGCTTCCCGGAGCCGCCGCTGCTGGCCGGGGCCGACGGCCTGTCGGCCATGGTGTCGTTCTGGGCCGACAAGGCGTTCTTCATGGCGACCGTGGCCACCATCTACGGCACCATCGCCGACAGCGTGCCGCGCGACTTCGTCGAGGATCGCAAGCACCTGTCGCCCGCCTTCTCGATCGAGCAGATGCGCGCGGCAGCCCCCTTCGCCATTGCCCAGGTGCGGGCCCAGATCGGCTGGATCGACCTGCAACTGGCCGACGGCCGGCCCTACCTGATGGGCGAGCGGCCGACCATGGTCGACCTGCATCCCTATCACGTCGTCTGGTTCCTGCGGACGAACTATCCGGGCGCCGCGGCACTGCTGGCCGACTTTCCGGCCTGCGCGGCGTGGCTGGAGCGGATCAAGCGCCTGGGCCATGGCCGGCCGGCCGACCTCGACCCGCGCGAGGCCCTGGCCATCGCCCGCGACGCCGAACCCGACATGGCGACGCGCCTGGGCCCGGGGGAGCCATTCCGCATCGGCCAGGCGGTCAACGTGATGCCCGACGACTATGGCCGGGATCCCGTGGCTGGAACAATCGTCGTCGCGGATGCGTACGAGATTGCGATACGGCGGGAGGATCCTGTGGTGGGTGAAGTCGTGGTGCATTTTCCGCGCGCGGGGTTCGTGGTGACCCCGGCATGAGCGGCCTTCGTCTGGACGAGGACCAGCGCGGCGCCCTGGTCGCGGCGCTGGAGGCGGTGGAAGCTGCCGCGACGCCGGAGGACGCGGCCCTGGCGGGGCTGGCCCTGGTGCGGTTGCGGGCGGAACTCAGCCTGTCGTGGGACGACCTGATCGTGGATGGCGACGCGGCCCAGGGCTGGGCCGGCGCCGCCGCGTCCGACATGACCCCGGTCGATCCCCAGGGGCCGGTCGAAGCCTGCCTGGACGCGCTCCTGGCCAAGCCAGGCCTGTCGGCCGACACGCGCGACGAACTGGGCGCCTATCTGGCGGCGGCGCGCTCGGGCACGCTGGAGGCGGAGGACGCGGCCTATGTCCGCGCGCTCTACCGCCGCCTGATGGGCTGAACCCAGCCGCTCATCGGGACGGCGCGGCGGGCGGTGCCGCGACCGGCTGGCCCAGGACCGTCGGCGCGCCGATGACGGCGGGCGGTGCAGCGGGCGCTCCGGCGGGATCCGGTGTGATCACCAGCGTCGGCGGACCGGAGCGGATCGGTGCCGGCTGCACGCGTTCCTGTCCCACGGTCGCGGGCCTCGGCCCCGCGAGCGGGCGCCGCGGCGCGGCCGTCAGGCCGGCCGGGCGCGGGCGGGGCAGGGGGACGCGTTGCAGCGTCCGCGACGGCGCCAGGGACGGCCCGACCGAAGGCGGGCGTGGCGCCAGGCCAGGCGGCGGGCGGATCGCAGCGGCCACGCGCGGCGCGTCGACCACGGGATTGCAGTCGACCTCTCCCAGCGTGCGGCGGCACGACCCCTCGACCAGCGGTGCCGGCTGTTCCGCGGCAGCGCCGGGCCAGGATGGCCGCTCGCCGGACAGACTGGCACAGGCGCTCAGCCACAGGCCTGTCACACAGGCCGCGGCACACCTCACGAGAATGTAACGTATTGTAATCATCTCAATGGTTTGGCTCGTGAAGCTTGCGTGGCACTGGAAATCGTGGTGAATGCGCAACACCGGACGCGTTCGTGCCGGAAGCCGGGATCGAATAATCGCCCCAGGCGTTGTCGATGGCGAATCCGATCCCAGGATTCTAGCACGGAGCCGGACCGTCCCCCGGGCGGAACGGGTCCGTGGTCAACCATGATGCGTACCGGGGGACCGGGTACAAGGAGATGAGTCGATGACATTTCGCAGGGGGCTTGTCGCGGCCGCTGCCCTGATCGCAGGCAGCACCACCGCCTATGCCCAAGCGCCGGCGAGCCAGGGTTGGTACGTCGGTGGCCTGGCGGGTGCCTCGTTCTTCGAGGATATGGGCGTCAACTACGCCCTTCCTGGGATCGGCGCCGGCGACGGCGATGTCGTGTTCGACGACGTGGGCTATTCCGTCGGCCTGTTCGGCGGCTATGACTTCGGCGCGTTCCGGCTGGAGCTCGAGGGCAACTACCGCTATTCCGACGGCGACCTGTTCCGCTTCGGCCCCAACACCGTGGGCGTCCCCGTGGGCGCCGTGAACGGCAATGTCGACGGCCTGATGGCGGTCACCGGCTTCGTCAATGCCATCTACGAAGTCGAGATGGGCTGGGCATTGACCCCCTATATCGGCGGTGGCGTCGGTATCGGCTATGTCGAGCCCGAATACGCCTCGAACTCGGGCCTGGACGACGAAGGCAGCGATGTCGGCTTCGCCTACCAGGCGATCGCCGGCGTGAAGTACGCCTTCACCCCCAATGTCGCGGCCAGCATCGACTACCGCTATGTCGGGATCGACGATCTGAGCCTGGACATCGTGCGGGCGGCCAACGGCGCCACCATCGGCACGCTGGACACCGACTTCCGCAGCCACAACGTGATGGTCGGCCTGACCTACACGTTCGCGCCGCCGCCGCCGCCTCCCCCGCCGCCGCCACCCCCGGCTCCGCCGCCGCCCCCGCCGCCGCCCGCGGTCGAGGCACCGCCGCCGGCGCCTGAGGTTGCGCGCAACTATCTGGTGTTCTTCGACTGGGATTCGACCGAAATCCTGCCCCAGGCCCAGGACACCATCCAGCAGGCGGCCGGTGCGGCGCAGCAGCTGGCCGTGACCCGGATCGACGTCACCGGCCACGCCGACCGCTCGGGTTCGCCCAGCTACAACCAGGCCCTGTCCGAGCGTCGCGCCCAGTCGGTTGCGAACGCCCTGATGGCTCTGGGCATCCCCGGCGACCAGATCATGATGGTCGGCCGTGGCGAGGAGCAGCCGCTGGTCCCGACGCCGGACGGCGTGCGCGAGCCGCAGAACCGCCGCGTCGAGATCGTGTTCTGATCCGACGCGCGAATCGCCCGCCGCAGGGCGGGTAGCGTGGGAAAGGGGCGCCGGGCAACCGGCGCCCCTTTTTCTTGTGCGCCGCAAGGCCCCGGCGCCATATTGTCTGCAATCGGCCGTATCGGGTCCGGCGGGTGGTGGCGTCTGCTGCCGGGCCGCAGCGCCCGGCGGCGGCCAGACGGGGCTGGTGCGGCAGTGCACTGTGTTCGGGCGGACACAACACCCTGCAAAGCGGGTACGGTCCTGGGACCGCGGGTGTTGTTCGATTGAGTGCCCCGGTGCGCTGACCTATTGTGCCTTCAATGCCATCCCCGGCAACGCTGCAAGGGCTGGTGGCAACGGGCACGCAATGTGGGCTCGGACACGAGATAGGCGCGAGGAGATTTGTATGAACCTGACCAAGGGGCTCGTCAGTGCAGTGGCCCTGATTTGCGCCAGCACTGCCGCCTACGCCCAGGAAAACGTGGGCTGGTACATCGGCGGTTTCGCCGGCTACTCGATCACTGAAGACTTCGAGTTCCAGAACATCGTCCCGCCGGTCGGTGCCGCCAGCTTTGGCGTGGTCCAGGGTGAAGGCTACATCGAGGACGGCAACGTCGCGGGCGGTATCTTCGGCGGCTACGATTTCGGCTCGGTCCGGGTCGAGCTCGAGGCTTCCTATCGTCCGAACGACGTCGATGGCATCGGCATCGGCCGCAACGACCGCGCGCCGCTGTTCGCGGGCGGCGGCGGCACCGCCGGCGCTGCGTACGAGAGCCTGGACGTCATGACCGGCTTCCTGAACGGCATCTACGAGGCCGATTTCGGCTGGCCGGTTCAGCCCTATGTCGGCCTCGGCTTCGGTCTCGCCTATGCCGAGTTCGAGTTCGGCCGCGCGGGTCGTCCGGCCCTGGTCGATGACGAGGCTTTCGCCTTCGCCTACCAGGCGATCGCCGGTGTGAAGTACTCCTTCACCCCGAACGTCGCGGCGACGGTCGACTATCGCTATGTCGCCACCACCGACTTCGACTTCCAGGGCGCCACCCTGCAGCCGGGCGTCCCGGGCGATGCGACGCTCAGCGACTACCAGAACCACACGTTCTCGGTGGGCCTGATCTACAACTTCGGCGCCCCGCCGCCGCCGCCGCCGCCGCCTCCCCCGCCGCCGCCTCCCCCGCCGCCGCCGCCGCCTCCGGTTGAGCCGCCGGCGCCGCCGGTCGAGATGTCGCGCAACTTCATCGTGTTCTTCGACTGGGACTCGACCGAGATCCTGCCGCAGGCTGAAGACACGATCCGTGAGGCCGTCACGTCGGCTCAGTCCTATGCGGTCACCCGCATCGACCTGACCGGTCACGCCGACCGCTCCGGCTCGCCCGCCTACAACCTCGGCCTGTCCGAGCGTCGTGCGCAGGCCGTGGCCAACGCCATGATCGCGCTGGGCGTCCCCGCCGAGCAGCTGGTCCTGGTGGGTCGTGGTGAAGAGGTTCCGCTGGTCCCGACGCCCGATGGCGTCCGCGAGCCGCAGAACCGCCGCGTGGAAATCGTGTTCTAAGACACGAGGAAGATCGGTCCCGGCGCCAAGCCGGGGCCACCTTCAAGGGGCGCCGGGCAACCGGCGCCCTTTTTCTTTCCGGCGGACCGCGTCGTCCCGCCTCACGTGGCCCTGGCCACAGGGCGCGGGCCCGCGCAGGCTGGAGCCACAGGACGGCATTCCAGGCAGGAGACCCCATGTCCGATTCATTCGCGCCATCCCCCCAGACCTTCGGGGCGCTTGCCGCCTCGATGCCAGGCGGCGCCGAGCACATGAACCGCGTGCCCTATGGCGCGGCGCTGGGCATGAAGCTGGTCGAGGTGACGAGTGCGCGCGCGACGCTGAGCCTGCCCTGGCGCGAGGACCTGGTGGGCGACCCGGCCAGCGGCGTGCTGCATGGCGGCGTCATCACCGCGCTGATGGACAGCGCCTGTGGCATTGCCGTCTTTGCCGCGCTGACCGAGATGACGGCGATCGCCACGCTGGACCTGCGCATCGACTACTTGAAGCCGGCCCGGCCGCACGCGACGGTCTATGCCGCCTGCCATTGCTACAAGGTGACCAGCACCATTGCCTTCATTCGGGGCATCGCCCACCAGGGCGACCTGGACGATCCCATCGCCCATTGCGCCGCCACCTTCATGCTAGGCGCCAATCGCGCGGGCCCGGCCCGCAGGCCCCGTGCGACCGAAGGGGGTGCCGCATGAGCGCGACGTCCGCACCCACCCTGAAGGACCGCATCCGCCAGGTTCGCGAGACGGGGGACGCCACGGGCCTGGCGCAACTGATCCCGTTCCACCGCTTCATCGGGCTGGAGGTCGACTACCGCGCCGGCGAATTGCTGACCCGCCTGCCGTTCAAGCCGGAACTGATCGGCAATACGCGCCTGCCCGCCCTGCATGGCGGTGCGACCGGTGCCTTCCTGGAGATCACGGCCATCCTGCACCTGATGATGCAGATGGACGAGCCGGTGATCCCCAAGACGATCAACCTGACGATCGACTATCTCCGCTCCGGTCGCCCGCAGGAGGTCTTTGCCAGGGCGGAGGTGACGAAGCATGGCCGCCGCGTCGCCAATGTCCGGGTGACCGCCTGGCAGGACGACCCGGACAAGCCGATCGCCGCCGCCCACGCCCACCTGCTGATCCCGGAACCTGCGGACAAGCCGGCAGGCTAGGGCGCGCAGCGGACCAGGTTGGCCTTCTCGATCCGGCAGGTCAGGCCGTTGTCGAAGATGAAGCGCGTGTCGTCGATCTTGCGCACGTTCAGGCCGTTCGAGAATGCGACCTGGCCCAGGTTGTTGAACTGGGCCCGCACGCCGCTGCTGAATAGCAGCGTGCCGTCAATGCCGCGGCGTACGCTGATCCCGTTCGAGAAGTCCAGGTCCCGGGCCGTGCGCAGGATCGCGGTCAGGCCGTTGGTGCAGGCGGCATGGCTGCGGGCCTCGACCGAGCAGGTGAAGGGCTGGCTGCTGCCCGTCACGACGACCGCATAGACCGCGATTTCCAGCAGGTTCATGAGGCGTGCATCAGGCGCATGGTCTCTTCCCGTCGTTTGCAGGCCCAGGCCCAGGCGGCGCGCGGCGCCAGGGCATGGCGCCGGGCCAGTGCCGTCCGGTCGCGGTCATAGCCGCCGCCGACGACCGTGACCAGGGGCAGGCCGCGGCCCCGTACCTGGGCGACGACCAGGGCTTCCCGCTGGGCGATGCCCTGGTCGCTGAGTGCCAGGCGGCCCAGCGGATCGTCGGCATGCACGTCGACGCCGGCCAGATAGAAGACAATATCCGGCGCCGCCCGCTCCAGGAACGGGCCCAGGTGACGTTCCAGGATCTCCAGATACGCGGAGTCGCCCAGGCCATCGGCCAGGCCGACGTCCAGGGTGCTGCGCTGCTTGCGCACCGGGAAATTGGCTTGCGCGTGCAGCGACAGGGTGGCGACGTCGGGATCGTCGGCGAACAGCGCGGCGGTGCCGTCGCCCTGGTGCACGTCCAGGTCGACGACCGCCACCCGGCGCACCCGGCCCCGGGCCCGCAGGCAGGCGATCGCGACGGCAACGTCGTTGAAGATGCAGAAGCCGGCCCCCCGCGCCGCATGGGCGTGGTGGCTGCCACCTGCCGTATTGCTCGCCTGGCCATGGTCCAGCGCCAGGTTCGCGGCCAGGACGGTGCCGCCGACCGCCAGCCGCGCCCGCTGGATGACGGGGGGTGTCAGGGGCACGCCGATCTCGCGCTGACGCGCCGCGTCCAGCGTGCCATCCAGCACGGCGTCGACATAGGCCGCATCGTGGACCAGGGTCAGCCAGGCGCGCGGCGCCGGCCGCGGCCGGTGCGTGGGCGTCAGGCCGTGGCGCGTCAGTTCGGCGACCAGCAGGCCCGCCTTGGGCATGGGGAAGCGATGCTGCTCCGGCAGGGCCACGACATAGCCGGGATCGAAGACCAGCGGCAGCAGCGGCGGCGCCACGGCTCGAGGGGCGGGCGGGGAAAGAATGGCGGCGGCCTGTGGGTCCATGGTTCAGCGTGACGGCCATCGCATGTGCTGCAGCATGCACACTGCAATGTCATATTGCGACAGAATCTCTTAAGTGGGACTGCTATAAGGTCCGTGGGAGGGGGTCGCGGAGGATCCAATGCGTCTGGTCAGTTTCAATGGTCCGACCGGCCTGAGCTGGGGCGTGGCGACGGGGGGCGGTGTGCGCGACCTGGGCCGTCGCCTGGGGCAGGGGGCCTTCCTGGCTGCGCTGGTTGATCCGGCCCTGGCCGCGGATGCCGGGCCGGCCGACTGGACGATGGACCAGGTCGTTCTGCTGCCGCCCGTGCCGCAGCCGTCCAAGATCCTGTGCGTCGGCGTCAATTATGCCGACCATGCGCAGGAAATGGGCCGCGACCGCCCGGAGAAGCCCGTGATCTTCACCCGCTTCGCCGACACGCTGGTCGGGCATCGCGGGATGCTCCAGGCGCCGCGCGAAAGTGCGCAGTTCGACTATGAGGGCGAGCTTGCGGTGGTGATCGGGCGTGGTGGCCGCGCCATTCCGGAGGCGCGGGCCCTGGACCATGTCGCCGGCTATGCCTGTTTCCAGGATGCCACGGCCCGCGACTGGCAGCGCCATACCCACCAGTTCACGCCGGGCAAGAACTTTCCCGGCACCGGTGGCTTCGGCCCCTGGATCGTGACGCGGGACGAGGTGCCGGACCCCCAGGCGCTGACCCTGGTCACCCGGGTCGAGGGGGTGGAGCGGCAGCGCGCCTCGACCGCGCAGATGATCTTTCCCGTGGCCGAGCTGATCGCCTATCTGTCGCGATTCACGGTGCTGGGCCCCGGCGATGTGATCGCCACGGGCACGCCGTCGGGCGTGGGCGTGCAGCGCAAGCCGCAGGTGTTCCTGGCGCCCGGCAACACGGTCGAGGTCGAGATCGAAGGCGTGGGCACGCTGGTCAACGGTGTCGTGGCCGACACATGAGCAGCAGCCTCGACCGCATGCTCGACCTGCTGGACCTGTTCACCGAGGACAGGCCGGTCTGGACCGTGGAGCAGATGATCCGTGCCACCGCGTTCTCGCGCAGCACGATCTATCGCTATGTCCGCAGCCTGACGCGGTCCGGCCTGCTGGGGCCTGTCTCGGGCGGCGCCTATGCCCTGGGGCCCGCGTTCGTGGAGCGCGACCGCATGATCCAGCGCAGCGATCCCATCCTGACCATCGCCAGCACGGTGGCCGACCAGCTGGGCCAGAGTACGGGCGAAACCGCGCTGATCGCCCAGACCTATCGCAACCGCGTCCTGTGCGTCTGGCGCAGTCATGGCGGGGAGGAGGACTACAAGCTCTCGCGCGGGCTGGCCCTTCCGCTCTTTGCGGGCGCGGCGTCCAAGGTGCTGGTGGCGCACCTGCCGCTGCGCCGTCTGAAGAAGCTGGTCGACGACGACCGCCCGGCCCTGGCCGTGGGCAAATGGCCCGCCGACTGGGCCGAACTGCGCCGGGTGATGCGCGTCGTGCGCCGCAGCCAGGCCCTGGTCTGTCGCGACGAGCCCTGGCCCGGCCGCATTACCATCGCCGCGCCGATCTTCGACAGCGAAGGCACGGCCGTTGCCGCCATCGGCCTGTGGTTCTCGGAGGACCGGCCCGCGGCTCAGCGCCTGATCGAACTGGAAGCCCAGGTGGCGGAGGCCGCCCGCACGGTCACCGTGACCCTGTCGCTGACCTCTCCCGCGGCGGCGCGGCCGCCACGCGGGCAGGAGGACGCGGTGGACGAGGACGAGCCGGCGCCCCGACGCCGCCGGCGCGCCGCCGGCGGATAAGGCCGCAACGCGGACGGATGGGCACGATCCGTGCTGGCAGCCGCCGCGCGGCCAGGGCATAGATGACGGCACGTCCAGGCCGGCAACGACCGGCCGCGCGGGGCGGCACCAGAACCAAGAAAACAAAAGCGGAGGAAGCACGATGTCGAGCACTGCGCCGGGGACGACGCCCGCACCCATTGCCCTGTCCGGCCCCGATCCCTTTGCCGGTTCGGCAACCGTGGTGCCGATGGGCCAGATCCCCGCCTGGCACGCGCGGCGCGATCCCAACCGGCCCATGGTGACGCAGGACGGCGTCACCTATAGCCGCTCCGAACTTGAAGCGCGGGCCAACCGCCGGGCGCGCATGCTCCAGGCGCAAGGGGTGGGGCAGGGCGACTTCGTGACACTCGCCCTGCCGAACAGCCTGGAGTTCTTCGAGACTGCCTTCGCAATCTGGAAGCTGGGCGCGACCCCCAATCCGGTCTCGGCCCGCCTGCCCGATTCGGAACTGTCGGCGATTGTCGAGCTGGTACGGCCGCGCGTCGTGATCGGGCCCGACCCTGCGCGCCTGCCCGGCTTCCAGGTCCAGCCGGCGGGCCGACCGATCGACGAATCCCTTTCGCCAGAGGCCCTGCCGGAGGCGATCGCCCCGTCCTGGAAGGCGATGACCAGCGGCGGCTCGACCGGCCGGCCCAAGGTGATCGTGGATTCCCTGCCCAGCCAGTGGGACCCGACGGCGCTGGCGGTGCACCAGCAGGCCGACGATACCCTGCTGAACCCCGGCCCGCTCTATCACAACGGCCCGTTCGCGCTGGGCATGATGGGCCTTTTCGCGGGCGGCCACATGGTCAACATGGCCCGCTTCGACCCGCTCAAGACGCTGGAGCTGGTCGAGCAGTACAAGGTCGGCTGGCTCTACACGGTGCCGACGATGCTGCACCGGATCTGGAAACTGCCGGAGGAGCAGCGCAACCAGTTCGACCTGTCCAGCCTGCACACCGTGTTCCATGTCGCGGCGGCCTGCCCGGTCTGGCTGAAGCAGGCCTGGATCGACTGGCTTGGCCCGTCGCGCATCTTCGAGATTTATGGCGGCACGGAACGCCAGGGCTCGACCGCGATCACGGGCGAGGAATGGCTGGAGCACAAGGGCTCGGTCGGCAAGATCCAGCCGGGCTCGACCCTGGCCATCCTGGATCCCGAGGGCAAGCCATTGCCGCCGGGCGAGGTGGGCGAGATCTATTTCCTGCCCGATGGCGGCCTGGGCTCCACCTACCGCTATATCGGGGCGGAAGGGCGCATCAAGGGCGACTGGGAATCGATCGGCGATCTCGGCTATCTCGACAAGGACGACTATCTCTACCTGGTGGACCGGCGGACCGACCTCATCATCTCGGGCGGTGCCAACATCTATCCGGCGGAGGTCGAGGCCGCCCTGGATGCGCATCCGGACGTGCAGTCCAGCGTCGCCGTCGGCCTGCCGGACGACGACCTGGGCCACCGGGTCCATGCCGTGGTCCAGCTTCTGCCCCAGGGGCAGGGCCGGGTCACGCCAGAGGACCTGATCGCCTTCGCCGAGAGCCGCCTGGTGCGCTACAAGGTGCCGCGCTCCATCGAGATCGTGGACGAGCAGCTGCGCGACGATGCGGGCAAGGTTCGCCGCAGCGCGATCCGCGAGGCGGCCACGGCGCGTGCCCGGGCGGAGGCTGCGCGCTGATCCGCGCCCCCCGCCATCCCGGTCCCTTCATCCGGTCCAGAAAATGTCACGGCGGGGCGCAGGAAATTCCCGCGCCCGTCGTGCCATGGGAAACGAGGATGCGGGTGAACATCCACGCTGCAGGTTGGATCCAGGGGAACGCGCGCGCCGTCGCGGCCGCCGCCTCCTGGACTTGGCCGCCGTGCAGGTCATCATCGATCCGTCCCGCGGGTTGAGCGCATCGTCGGTGCTGGATGGACGATTGGCCGGATGAACGTCTGATGCAAAGGGTCGGCCAGGGCGATCGGCAGGCCTATGCCGTCCTGGTGCGACGGCACCTGTCGCGCATGGTGAGCCTTGCCGTGCGCGTGCTGGGCAGCCGGGCCGAGGCGGAGGAGGTCGCCCAGGAATCGATGCTGCGGGTCTGGACCCAGGCGCCCAAGTGGTCGCCGGACGGCGCCCGTTTCACGACCTGGCTCTATCGCGTGACGCTGAACCTGTGCCTTGACCGCAAGCGCCGGGCGCCGAACGCCGCGCTGGACGAGGTGCCGGAGCCGGCGGACGAGCGGCCCGACGCGCTGGAGGGCGTCGCCCATGCGCGCATGGCCCAGGCCCTGCGCAAGGCGCTGGCCGCCCTGCCCGAACGGCAGAGGGCGGCGATCGCCCTCTGCCTGGACGATGGCCTCAGCCAGCAGGAAGCCGCAGCGGCGCTGGGAGTCAGCGAAGGTGCGATCGAATCACTCCTGGTGCGGGCCAGGCGGACATTGCGGGACCAGCTGGGCCCGATGTTCCGGGACTGGAAGGAAGCTTGAGCCATGAACGACCAGCGTTTCCTGGATCATCTGGACCGCTTCGGCCCTGACCTGTCGACCTGGCCGCGGCCGGGCGATGCGCGTGCCTGGGCGGACCGTTCGGCCCGCGCCCGCGCGGCCCTGCGGGATGCACAGGCGCTGGACGGCGTGCTGCGCGCCACCTGCGTGACCGTGACCGACGACTTCGCCGACCGGGTCATCGCGGCGGCGCTCGACCACCCGCAGGAACAGGGTGGGCCGGTCCTGACCGCCGCGCGCCGGCCCGTGCGCTGGCGCTGGCTTGTGCTGCCGCAGCTGGCGGGCGCGTCGGCCGCCCTGGTGTTCGGCCTGTGGGTCGGGGCCAGCCAGTTGCCCGCCCAGGCGGCGACCGCGGCACCGCTCAGTCTGACGAGCGCCGGCGACGACGCCGACAGCCTCCTCAGCATCGCGATCCAGCGCGCCGATGGCATCGTGACCGAGTGGGATGATGTCTGAGCGGCGCACCATCATCGGCCTCAGCATCGCGCTGGGCATCTCCCTGATCATCAACGTGGCCGTCCTGGGCATTGCCAGCGGCCGCCACTGGCTGCGTCCGCCGGAGCCGCAGAAGGTGCGCTTCCTGGACCGCTTCCCGCCCGACATCCAGGGCGTGATGCGCGAGACGTTCCGCCCCCGCCGGCCCGAACTGGTGCAACTGCGCCGTGGTGTGGTGGAGGCCCGGGCCCGCGTGACCGCGGCATTGAAGGCCGACCCGTTCGATCATGCCGCCTTCGTCCAGGCGCTGGAACAGGCGCACGCCGCCAGCGACAAGGTCGATCGCCTCTACCAGGCCAACATGTCGGACCTGGCGCCGCGCCTGAGCCCCGCCCAGCGCAGCGTCTTCGCCGACCACCTGCCACCGCCCTGACCGTGACCTAGGCCGCGTCCTCGAAGCCCAGCGCGGGGAAGCGGACCTCGACGCGGGTGCCCGGTGGGCCGCGCACGTCCAGCACGCCGCCCAGCTGCTTGGCGAAGGCGCGCATCAGCGAGGTGCCAAGGCTGGTGCCGTCCAGCGCCGCGGCGGGCATGCCGATGCCGTCGTCGGTGACGCTCAACAGCAGTTCGCCCACGTCCGGCGCATCGATCCGCACCATGACCTGGCCCGTCCGGCCGTCCGGGAAGCCGTGGGCAAAAGCATTGGTCAGCGCCTCGGTCACCAGCAGGGCCAGCGGCACCGCTTTTTCCGACACGACGAGCAAAGGCGGGACGTCCAGGCCCAGGCGGATGCGCTCGCCGCTTTCCTTGGCCGTGTCCTGGATCAGCTGGCACAGGTCGCCCATGAAGGCGCGCAGGTTCACGCTCTTCATGTCGTCGCCCTCGTAGAGTTGGCGATGGACAAGGGCAAGGGCGCGGATGCGGATCTCTATATCGGCCAGGACACGCTTGGCCGGTTCTGACTTCAGCGCGCGCGACTGCAGGCTGAGCAGGCTGGTGATCATCTGCAGGTTGTTCTTGACCCGGTGGTGGATCTCCCGGATCAGCGCCTCGCGCGCCACGATCGAATGGTGCAGTTCCTGGTCGCGCAGCGAGATGCGGCGCGCCATGCCGGCCAGGGTGTCGCCCAGCTCGCGCAGCTCGCGCGGCGCGCCCGCCATGTCGGGCGTGCGCTCGTCCAGCTGCCCGTCGCTCATGGAATGGGCGACGGCGGTCAGGTCCTGCGTCCAGCGCGTCACCAGTGCCCGTGCGCCGAACCAGGCCCCCGCGATCACGGTCAGCCACAGCACCGCCAGACCCATCAGGCGGGCCAGCAGGTCCCGGTCGATCGCGTCCATCAGGACGGCTGTCGGCACGCTGTAGACGATGAAGGCGGCCCCGCCGGCCAGCGGCTCGACGGCATAGGTGCGCGCCGCGCCGGACTCGTCCGGTGCCTCGAACAGGCGGGGCATCGTGCCTGCGCGCATCTGCTCGACGTCGATGGGGGGGCGGAGCGCCACGGCCGCAGCCGGTGCCGCCTCCGGCGTCGTCTGGGGCAGCATGATCCGGCCGTTGCGGTCCAGGATGTCCAGGCGTCCCTCTGGCGGGATGATGCTGCTCAGGCGCGGGCCTTCCAGCCAGGCGGTGCGGATGCTGGCGGCGATCGCGATCGCGGCACCGCCCGGCGGCAGGGGAAGGGACGCGACCAGGACGGGCTGCTGCGACACACGCCCGATCACATAGGGGCTCACGGTCAGGGTGCGGGTTTCCTGCACCTCGCCCAGCCAGGCGTCGGTCACCCGCGTTTCTGCCGGCGCCGGCAGGGCGGAGCAGGGCAGCAACCCGTCGCGCGTCACCGTGAAGATGTTCGCGTATTCGGGATGGCTGTCCAGCGCCCGGGCCAGCAGCATGGTACAGGCGGGCGAGGCGTCCTGTGCATCCGGCACCGCCGCAAGCAAGGTCAGCAGCTTGCGCGTCGATTCCAGCAGCGCGCTCTGGCTGTTGGCCGCCAGGGCCGCGACCTGGCGGACCGACTGGTGGACCTGCGCCCGCTGCTCCGCGATGCCCTGCTGCGCCATGATCAGGCTGAAGGCCGTGGTGGGCAGCAGGGCCGTCACCACCAGGGCCATCATCCGGCCGCGCAGCGAATCCAGGAACCGGAAGGGGCGCGGAAACCCTGGCGTTCCGGCCGTGGGGCGGGCCCTGCCCGCCTCGGCCGGGACGACCGGCGCAGCGGCCGGCCGTTTGCCCAGCGGTGTGCCGGGAGTGCCGGTCACGCGGAGGGGCTGATGCTGGACAGCAGCGCCTGGGACATGGTGACCCGCAGCGTATCCGGCTCGAACGGCTTGGTCACCAGGTAGGTCGGCTCCAGTTTCTCGCCGGTCAGCAGCCGTTCGGGGAACGCGGTGACAAAGATCACGGGCACGGTCATCGACTGCAGGATGTCCTGCACCGCCTCGATCCCGGTCGAGCCGTCGTCAAGCTGGATGTCGGCCAGGACCAGGCCCGGGGGCGAACGATCGGCCAGCGCCACCGCTTCCTTGCGGTTGGCGGCGATGCCGACGACCGTGTGGCCGCTGTCGCGCACGATGTCCGCGATGTGCATGGCGATGATCGGCTCGTCCTCGATGATCAGGACACGCGTCGCCGATTCGCGCTTCAGGTCGGCGCGCGCCTGGTCCAGCAGGGCAACGACCTGGGCCTCGCTCTCGCCGACGATGTAGGCGGTGTCGGCGATGGGGAAGCCCTCCAGCACGACCAGCAGCAGGACCTGCCGTTCGATCGCCGGCAGGGCGTCGATGTGCGTCTGCAGGCGCGGGCGGGGAGCGATCACCTCCTCCGCCGCGGGCTCGCCCAGGGCCTGGTCGACGCTGTGCACGATCTGGTGGAACAGGTGATAGAGGCCAAGCTTCAGGCTGGGCGCCGCATCCAGCCGCTCCGGCTCCTGCAGCAGCGTTTCCAGGCAGGCGCGGATGTACTGGTCCCCGCTCGCCTGGCTGCCCGTGATCGCGCGCGCATAGCGCCGCAGATAGGGCAGGTGCTTGACGATCTCCTTCGACATCATGTCCGTGGCGTCCCCTCACGCGCACCGGGGCCGCAGGGAAAGGTCCCTGGGCCCCAAGTGATCAGGCTCCGATTGGTTCCGGCACCGGAAGCGGGCTGTCCCCTTGGCTTCCGGTGACGGCAGGTCTGCTGCCGACGATACCGGGTTCGGCACCGCTGGCCAGCAATGCTTTCCCGCACTCTGTCCGGCGTCCGCTCCGGTTCAGCGGCGGATGCTGGTGTCGACGGCCGGATCCTCGCCCTTGGCATGCGCCTTGGCAGCCTTCTCGGCCGCCTTCAGGTCGGCCGCCTCGGCGGGATTGGCCAGGCTCTGCTTGGCCTTCTCGGCCTGCTCCTCGACGCGGCCGGACTGGGCGAATGCGGTCGTCTTGTCGTTATAGGCCTTTGCAGCGGTGCGGCTGCCTTCGCCCTCGTTCTTGGCCTGGGCCATTTGTCGTGTCCTTTCGTATCGTCGTGGCCGCCCGCTTCGGCTGGATCAGCCGTCGCGACGGGCGGGGTCGAAGGGGGCAGGGGGCGTGTCGGCCTTCGCCTTCAGGTGATCCCAGCCGAAGTAGAGTCCCGCGGCAGCCGCTGCGAGCAGCGAAAGGCGGGGCCGGGACAGCATCACGGGCAGCAGGCCGATGATGTTCCCGGCCGTCAGCCCTGCCAGGAACGTCGGGGCTTCCTCCTTGGGTTCGACCGGCGGGGGCGGAGCCGGCAATGACGTCCGCTTGCGCACAAGCGGGATGGCCACGACCAGTCCGACGGCGAGCAGGGCAAGGCCGCACAGCAGGGCCGCCTGATCCGCTTCGACATGACGCATGAGGTAGATGAACAGGGCGGTCATGAAGAAGCCGATCGCGGCCAGGCCGACGACCAGCAGCGCCAGCACCAACGCCACTTGGAAGGCGATACTGCCGGCGCTGCGCTCGATCGAGCTGCGCCAGTTGCCGATCATCCGGTCGAACATCGAAGCAGGATCAGCGGCGCATCAGGATGGCTGCGGCGAACCCGACCGCGAATGCGCCGACCAGGCTGGTCACCGGGCGGGCCTTGACCGCCTCGCGCGCCTTCTCGGTCGAATCGGCGCCTGCCTGCTTGACCAGGTGGATCAGCTCGTCCACGCCCTGGCGCAGGCGATCATACTCGGCCGAAGCCATTTCACGGCCCTTGTCGGCGGCGTCGTGCAGCGCGCTCTTGGCATCGTTGTAGCTCGCGTTCGCCTTCTCGCTCGCGCGGCGGGCATCATCGCGGATGGAATCGCTGGAATAGGTGGAACTCGCCATCGTTCACTCCTTCGTGGCGCCGCGGGCTTGGCATTCGGTCCGTTGGGATCGGAGCAGTGCCCGGGGACGTTGCTGGGAGATCAATGTGACTTCTTCCTGAATGTTCCCGCGTCCCTAGCCCCTGAACGGTGCGCGATCCCGCCGCAGCGGCCAGCTGCGGATGCCCGCAAAGACAAGGCCGCGCAAGGGCAGCCCAGCGCGGCATCGGGGTCCAGCATCTGTGTAACCAGCAGGGTTTCGGCCGCGCTGCGGCCAAGGCCACCGCGGCGTTGCTGGACGGCGTCAGCCGTCCTTGCCGTCGGGAAATTTCGCCAGGATGGCCAGGAACTCCTCGGGGATCGGTTCCTGGACCACATCCTCGTACAGCGCGCGCAGCTTGTTATCCAGCCATTCCGGCTGGCTGCCCCTTGGCTGGACGCTGCGGCTCTTGCCGGCATTGCCGCCGCCCGGGGTGTCCCCCCCGTCGGTGCCTGTCGTGCGCTTCGTGCCCTTGGCCATGGCCCCGCTTCCGAATGACGATTGGCGGACGCCGAACGCTCGGCCGGTCCGCCCCCTGTGCGCCAGGGTCGTGACTGCCACGGGGACCAGCGCCGGTCAACCGGCGATGGCCCGCAGCTCCCCTCCTGTGCCGCCGCCCCTCAACCCTGGGGTGTGCGGCGTCCTCCACCCTGGGCGATGCGCCTGGGCCCACCCGCGTCGGGCGCCTCGCCGCTGAATTCGACGGGGATGGCATTGCCCTCGCCGCGCTTGCCCAGGTTCTTGCCGCCTTCCATCAGGCGGGCCAGCTCACGCCGCGCGCGCGACACGCGCGACTTGATCGTGCCGACGGCGACGCCACAGATCTCCGACGCCTCGTCATAGCTGATGCCGCTGGCCCCAACCAGCATCAGCACCTCGCGGTGCTCCGGGCTCAGCAGCCAGAACGACCGGCGGAAATCGTCCAGTTCAAGCTGGGCATCCTGGGTCGCGGGGGTGCCCACGACCTCGATCACCGTATCGTCCAGCGACTGGACCTTCAGCCGGTTCTTGCGCGCGGAGTTATAGAACTCGTTGCGCAGGATCGTGAAGATCCACGCCTTGAAGTTGGATCCCGGCTGGAACTGGTGGGCTGCGGCCAGGGCGCGGACGATGGCGTCCTGCACCAGGTCGTCCGCCCGTTCGCGGTTGCCGGTCAGGAAGCGCGCGACGGCACGCAGGTGCGTCAGCGAGTCCACGATCAGGCCCTGCACGTAACGGCGGGCCTTGTCGCGCTCCTCCTCGCTGGCGGGGGGCTGCGGGACAGGAATGGGTTCGATCATCGCCTCGGCTGCGGTCATCGCGGGGGGAGCCTGGGTTGGGTGCTGCGTCGCGTGGGCCGGGATCTTCACGATCCATGGCCCTGGTTTGAGCGCTTGGCGTCGATGCGCCGAACCAGGTCCAGGAGATCGTCCGGAACCGGCTCTTTCATGACGTCGCTGTAAAGGCTTTGCAGTTGCCGCTGGAAGGCCTGATCCCCGCCGCGAGCCGCTGGCTCAAGCGCCGACCACGTCCCTTCCACCTGCGCCGTCCCCGATCTCCGGGGGCCATCCTGCTGCATTCTTGAACCGGCCATTCATGCCTGCCTTTGGACCTTGGCCAGCATCATGGGCCGGCAGGGACTGGCGCCCCATTCTCGGGACACCGAACACCACAATGCAGGGTGAACCGCATGTGGCACTGCAAGAAGAAAGACAGCGACCCGCAATTTGTTCCTGATACACCTCGCCTTACGTTTCTTCACCGCGCGCAGATCATCCGTGCCGCGAGGATTCCCAGCGCTGTGCTGTCGTGCGATGCGGCGTGCGACGAGTGAAGCACCGGTTGCGGGCGCCCGCGCGTGACCGTGTTGTGACCGTGTTTCGCTCCGGGAACCGAAAGCGCACGCCGCTGTTTCCTGTGCATCTGCCGTCACGCACGGCGGCCGGCATGCTCCATTCGCTCCCCACTACCCCTGCCAAAAGAGCGTGCCAGACTGGGCCCGGGAATTCCCGGGCCCTTCTTTTTTGTGGCGAACGTCATGGCCAAGCAAAGGCCGCCGGCAACGTCCCAAGGCCCCTTGAAATTTTCCAGCGTCGACCCGGGAACACATGCACGCCGCCTGTATTCAGTCCGGCAACGCGGAATTTTCGGAGGCTGAAATGCTTGGATGGGCTCTGGTCTTCCTGCTCGTCGCGATCGTCGCTGGCGTGCTGGGCTTTGGCGGCGTCGCTTCGGCGTCGATGGGGATCGCGCAGATCCTGTTCTTTGTCTTCCTGGTCGTCTTCCTGATCACCATGGTCATGTACCTGGTTCGGGGTCGGTCGCCGCCGGTCTAAGCCGGCGGACATGGTCCGGATCCTGATGGATCCGGCCGGCACGGAAACGGGCGGGACGGCACGGCTGGACCCGCCCTTTTCGTATGTGGACCACAGGTGATCTCAATACCGCGGCCTTGCACCCCTCAGCATCGGACGGCGCGTCCTGCGGAGCGTGGCAGGCCGCCCAGCCAATGGAGGAGTGGTGCAGCAGCAAACCAACCGCACAGACGATGCACCGGTCGACCGCCGCCTGGACCAGGCCGGCCGGCTTCATGTCGGACGGACGCGGGACGCCCTGGCGGGCCTTCCGATCCCGAATCGCCACGATGCGCTGGCCCGCTTCCTGGGCATCCGCGTTCCCGATGGGGCGCGCGACGGGTCGGAGGAGGTCTCCGCCTTCCATGACCGGATGACCGCCATCTGGACCGACCTGGAGGAGTGTTTCGGGATCGGCGGCGTGGGCGCCTGGCTTGCCTGCGCTGACAGCCACGCGACACCCGACGCGCGCGAGGCGTTCTGGCGCGACCTGCAGCGCGTTCTCCAGGCGCGCTGACGGCCAGGGCGTCGGCTAGGCCGCTGCGGCGTTGGCCCGCTCGACCATCGCCCGCAGCAGCACGTCGCACCCGGCGGCGCAGTCCTCTGGCGTCGCCGATTCCAGTTCGTTGTGGCTGATGCCCTTCTCGCAGGGGATGAAGATCATCGCCGTCGGCGCCACCTTGGACATGTAGACGGCATCGTGTCCGGCGCCGGACACGACCTCCATGAAGGCATGGCCGCCGGCCTCCGCCGCGCGCCGGACGGCACCGACGCAGTCGGCGTCGAAGTGCAGCGCGGGCGATTCCCAGATGCAGGACAGGCTGGCGTCCAACGCACGCCGCGTCGCCGCGGCGTCGAAGGCCGTCTGCAGCTTCGCCTGCATCTCGGCCAGGACGGCATCCTGCGGGTGACGCAGGTCGATCGTCATGAAGACGGAGCCGGTGACCACATTGCGACCATTGGGGCTGGCCTCCAGCAGGCCGACGGTGCCGCGTCCATCGGGTGCGTGCTCCCAGGCAATGCGCTCCACCGCTGCCACCACTTCGGCCGCCGCGACCAGCGCGTCGCGCCGGCTGGCCATCGGCGTCGTGCCGGCATGGCATTCCGCCCCCGCCAATGTTGCCTCGAACCACTTGATCGACTGCACGCCGCTGACCACGCCGACCGAGCGGGCATTGTCCTCCAGGATCGGCCCCTGCTCGATATGGACCTCGAAGAACGCGCCGACGGGCCGCCCGCCGACCTCTTCCGGCCCGTCATAGCCGATGCGCTTCAGTTCCTCGCCGATGGTCTTGCCGTCGCGATCGGCGCGGCTGAGGCCGTAGTCGAGAGAGAATACGCCCGAGAATACACCCGACGACACCATGGCCGGCGCGAAGCGTGAGCCTTCCTCGTTGGTGAAGACGGTCAGCTCGATCGGCGCCTCGGTCACATAGTCGTGGTCGTGCAGGGTGCGCATGACCTCCAGCCCCGCCATCACGCCCAGGATCCCGTCGAACTTGCCACCCGTCGGCACCGTGTCCAGGTGGCTGCCCGTCATGATCGGCGGCAGGCTGTCATTGCGGCCCGCGCGCCTGGCGAAGATGTTGCCCATGCGATCGACCTTGATCGTGCAGCCGGCGTCCTTCGCCCACTGGATGAACAGGTCGCGGGCTTGGCGGTCCAGGTCGCTCAGGGCCAGGCGCTTGCAGCCGCCCTTCTCGGTCTTGCCGATCTCGCCGATGTCCATCAGGGACTGCCACAGCCGGGCGCCGTCGATCTTGAGATTGGTATCGCTGCTCATGAGACCCTGCTCCGCTGCGGATGCGCCGTGCCCCACCTTTGTAGCCAAGGCCCCGGTGCCGCCTTTAGTATCCGATCAAACATGACTTTGGGGAGCGAGACGATGACCGGTCAGGCAGGCACGGGCGCCCGTGCGACGGAGGGCTATTGCGACAGCCGCTTCCGGGCGGTGCGGGAGGTGTTCGAGCAGTCCTTCGCCAGCGGCCAGGAAGTGGGTGCGGGGGTCGCCATCGCCCTGGACGGGCGCCTGGTCGTCGACCTGTGGGGCGGCAGCCGCGATGCCGCCCGGACCAAGCCGTGGATGCGCGACACGCTGGTCAACGTCTTCTCCACGACCAAGGGCATCGTCGCCCTCTGCGCCAACCGCCTGATCGAGGAGGGGCGCCTGGACCCCGACTGGCCGGTGACCAGGGTCTGGCCCGAATACGGCCAGAAGGGCAAGGAGGCGACCCCCGTCCGTTACCTGATGAGCCATCGCGCAGGCCAGCCCGCCTGGCGCGCCGACGTGACCAACCAGGGCCTGGCCGATCCGATCCGGCTGGCCGAACTCCTGGCGGAAGAGGAACCCTGGTTCGAGCCGGGGTCCGCCCATGCCTATCACGCGGTCAGCTATGGCACGCTGGTGGGTGAGCTGATCCGCCGCGTGACCGGCCAGACGGTCGGCCAGTATTTCCGCGACACGTTCGGCGGCCCGCTCGACCTCGACTTCTGGATTGGCCTGCCGGACCGGGAGCATGGCCGCGTCGCCGACCTGATCGCCGCCCCGCCGCCGGGCCCGGACGACTTCAACCTGATCGCCGAGCTGATGAAGGACCCGACGGGCTTTGCCGCGCGCGCCTTCTTCAACCCGCCGGCGGTCGCCGACACCTTCAACCAGGACTATATTCGGCGCGCCGAAATCGCGGGCGGCAACGGCCATGGTACGGCGCGGTCGCTGGCCCGGCTCTACAACGGCATCGCCAGCCACGGGCTGCTGAAGAAGGACACCCTGGCCCAGGCTATCCAGATCCAGGACGAAAGCCCGGACGGGACCCTGCTGGGCCTGCCGACGCGCTTTGGCCTGGGCTTCATGCGCCCGACGGAAGGCCTGGCCTTCGGCCCCAGCGCCAACGCCTTCGGCCATCCCGGCATGGGGGGTGCGCTGGGCTTCGGCGATCCGGACACCGGCCTCGGCTTCGGCTACGTCATGTGCCAGATGCAGGGCGGCGCCCTGCTCGACCCGCGCGCCGGCGCCCTGATCGACGCGGCCTACGCGGCACTTTGAGCGCGGGCCCAGTGGCAATGGGCCGGTGGGCGGGATAGGCTGACCGCCATGGCCCTGGCTCCGAAGCGCATGTCCCTGGTCGAGTTCCTGGATTGGAACGACGGCACCGACACGCGCTATGAACTGCGCCAGGGCGTGCCGGTCGCCATGGCGCCGGCGATCCAGCGCCACGACTGGCTGGTTGCGCGCCTGGTCACGGCGCTGAATGTCCGTCTGAAGCCGCCCTGCTTGGCCGTCCCCAACACCGGATTGTTGTCTGCCACAGACAGCACGACATTCTATCTTCCGGACGTACTGGTGAAGTGCAGTGGAAACGCTGCGGGCCGCTATGCCGAGGCGCCGGTGCTGGTGGCCGAGGTCCTGTCGCCCTCGACCAAGGGCGTGGACCAGTCGGTGAAGTGCGCGGACTACCGCCGCCACGACAGCGTGCAGGACGTCCTGCTGATCTCGGCCGAGCAGCGCCACGTGCAGCACTGGCACCGGGCTGAGGGGTTCTGGGAATTCCGCGATCTGATCGGCGATGCGGAGGTCCGGGTGGGTCTTGGATTCGACCTGCCATTGGCGGAGCTCTACCAGGACGTGGAGCTGACCGGGGCGCCGTAGGGCAGACCTGCTCCCCTCGCACTTGCCAAAGGTGCGGCCACGCGCGAAAAGCGCGGCCATGACGAACGCTGCCGATCTCCATGTCCTTGCTTCCGATGCGCGCGCCTGGCCGTTCGAGGAGGCGCGCAAGCTGATCGCGCGGCTGGAGAAAAAGCCCAAGGACGTCGTGCTGTTCGAGACGGGCTACGGCCCGTCCGGCCTGCCCCATATCGGCACGTTCGGCGAGGTGGCGCGCACGACCATGGTGCGCCATGCCTTCCGCATCCTGACCGATGACAAGGTGCCGACCCGGCTCCTGTGCTTCTCGGACGATGTCGACGGCATGCGCAAGGTGCCGGAGAACGTGCCGAACCGCGAGATGATGCTGCCCCACCTGGGCAAGCCGCTGACCCGCGTGCCCGATCCCTTTGGCCAGTACGAAAGCTTTGGCCATCACAACAACGCCATGCTGCGGCGTTTCCTGGACACGTTCGGCTTCGACTACGAATTCGCCTCGGCGCTCGACTACTACACGTCCGGCCGGTTCGACGATGGCCTGATCCGCATGCTGGAGACCTGGGACAAGGTCATGGCCGTCATGCTCCCCACCCTGCGGGAGGAGCGGCGCAAGACCTATGCCCCCCTGCTGCCGCTGCATCCGGAGACGGGGGTCGTAATGCAGGTGCCGATCGAGGAGGTCCATCCCGGTCGCGGCACCGTCGTCTGGACCGATCCCGACACCGGCAAGCGCTGGGAGACGAGCGTGAAGGCCGGCGGCTGCAAGGCGCAGTGGAAGCCGGACTGGGCGCTGCGCTGGGCCGTGCTGGACGTCGATTATGAGATGTCGGGCAAGGACCACATCGACAACGTCAAGACCAGCGGCAAGATCTGCCGCATCCTGGGCGGGACGCCGCCGGACGGCTTCAACTACGAACTGTTCCTGGACGAGAACGGGGAGAAGATCTCGAAGTCGCGTGGCAATGGCCTGACGATCGACGAGTGGCTGACCTATGCCCCGGCCGAGAGCCTGAGCCTGTTCATGTTCACCAAGCCGAAGACGGCGAAGAAGCTGTACTTCGACGTGATCCCGCGCGCGGTCGACGACTACAACACTGCCCTGGCTGCCTATCCCGGCCAGGCGTGGCCCGAGCGGCTGGAGAACCCGGTCTGGCACATCCATGGTGGCCAGCCGCCGCAGGTCGACCTGCCGGTGACGTTCGCCCTGCTGCTGAACCTGGTGGGGGCGGCGGCCAGCGACGACAAGGCGGTGACCTGGGGCTTCATCACCCGCACCGTGCCCGGTGCCACGCCGCAGAATCATCCGGAACTGGACCGTCTGGTCGGCTATGCGATCGCCTATTACCGCGATTTCGTGGCCCCCACCCAGCAGCGCCGGGCCCCCAGCGAGGCCGAGCGCGCGGCCCTGGCCGACCTGGCCACGTTCCTGGAGGCGAGACCGGCCGACAGCTCGGCAGAGGCCCTGCAGAACGAGGTGTACGAGGTCGGCAAGCGTCACGGCTTCACCAACCTGCGCGACTGGTTCAAGGGCGCTTACGAGGTGCTGTTCGGCCAGTCCCAGGGGCCGCGCCTGGGCTCGTTCATCGCGCTCTATGGCCCGGCGGAGACGGCAGCCCTGATCCGCAAGGCCCTCGCCGCCTGATCCAACCGCGGATCGACTTGGGCGCGCGGCTGGTCCAAGGTTGGTCGGTCCTGGGTGGTTGCGGGGAGGAACGCGTGAAGCCAAGCCAAGCAGTCCGTTCGCTGAGCCTGGCCGCGGCCCTGGCGCTTTGCCTGGGCACGCCGGCGGGCGCGTCGACCCTGGCCGCGGCCCAGGCGGCGTGGAGTGCCGGGGATTTCGCCGCCGCCGCGACGGCGGGCGAGGCGAACGGCACGGAGGAGGGTCTTACCCTGGCCTCCCAGGCGGCCCTGGCGCTGGCCGGATCGGCGAGCGATCCGGCGACGATCCGCACGGAGATCGACCGCGCCGTCACTCTGGGACGCGCGGCGGTGGCGGCCGCACCCGCCAGCATCATGGCGCGGCTGTCGCTGGCGGCGGCGTTGGGCGCCGCAGCGCGCAGCCTGCACATGATGGAGGCGCAGGATTCCGGATTGATCGGCGAGGCGCGACGCCAGGTCGATGCGGCCCTGGCCCTGGACCCGCAGTCCGCGTTGGCCCTGACCGCACGGGCGACCTGGCATGCCCAGATCATCGGCCGGGTCGGGGCGGTGATGGCGATGGCGACCTATGGCGCCAGCCAGCCGGTCGCGTTCGAGGATCTGGCCCGCGCCGTTGCCCTGGCGCCGGACAACCTGCTGATCCGCTTCGAATTCGCGCGCGCGATCCTGAACATGCGCGGCGGCAGCGGGGTCGACGATGCCCGCCAGACGCTGCAGGGCGTCGTCGACGCCACGCCGGGCGATGCCGTCGACCGCCTGCTTCAGGCCAAGGCGACGGCCCTGCTGGATGCCATCGCGCGCGATGACGGCGATGCGCGGGAACGACTGCTGAAATGGCCCTTTGCCGAACCTCCGCCGCGTGAGAACACCCTGGCGGGCGGTCCCGCCCGCAGCGATGACTGACGCGCCCGTCACCGCGCCCGACCTGGTCTTCAAGATCCTGCCGCGCGCGGTCTGGCTGGCGGCGCAGGCCGCTGGCGCCTGGCCTGGTTCGGCAGACGACCTCCGCGACGGCTTCATCCATTTCTCGACCCGGGAGCAGGTGCCGGGGACCTTGGGTCGGCACTTCGCCGGCCAGCGGGACCTTGTCCTGGTCGGATTCCGGGCAGGCGACCTGGGCCCCGCGCTGAAGTGGGAGCCATCGCGCCGCGGGGCGCTGTTCCCGCATCTCTATGCCGTGCTCGACCCCGGATTGGCGATCAGCGTGGAGCCGCTGCCGTGACGCGCGCGGCTGAGGACCTGCGGGTTGCCGCACTGCTCAGCCAGTATGATCGGTCGGCGGCGGACCGCGCCCGGGTGGAACAGGCCGCCGCAGAGCATGTAGTGGCCGCCCGGGCCCGCATGCAGGCGGGGGGCGTCGCCTCGTTCCTGGGGGAATTCGGCCTCTCGACCCGCGAGGGCGTCGCGCTGATGTGCATCGCGGAGGCGCTGCTGCGCATTCCGGATGCGGCCACGGCCGACCGCCTGATCGCGGACAAGCTGGCGGGCCTCGACTTCGAGGCGCATCTGGGTCACGGCGACAGCTTGCTGGTCAATGCGTCGACCTATGCCCTGATGATGACGGGCCGCGTCGTCGGCCTGGGGGCCGGGGAGGGGATCGGCCGCATCCTGGGCGGCACGATCCGCCGCCTGGGCGAGCCGGTGGTGCGCACCGCCATGCGTCGCGCCATGGCGATCCTGGGCCGCCAGTTCGTCCTGGGCCGCACCATCGAGGAGGCGCTGGGCGAGGCGCGCAGCACCGACGGGCGCCTGTGGCGCTATTCCTTCGACATGCTGGGCGAGGGGGCCCGCACGGCCGGGGATGCCGAGCGCAACCTGGCCGCCTATCACGCCGCGATTGCCGCCATCGGTGCCGGGGCGGATGGGGCCGGTCCGGTTGAGCGCCCTGGCATCTCGGTCAAGCTGTCGGCGATCCATCCTCGCTTCGAGTTCGCGCAAGGGGCGCGCGTCATGGCGGAGGTGGTGCCCCGCCTGGCGGGCCTTGCGGCGGAGGCGGCGCGCCATCGCCTGGGCCTGACCGTCGATGCCGAGGAGGCGGAGCGCCTGGCCCTCTCCCTCGACGTGCTGGCGCGGGTGGCGGGTGACCCCGCGCTGGCCGGCTGGGACGGCCTGGGCCTGGCCGTCCAGGCCTATCAGCTTCGCGCCGCGGAGACGATCGAGCGGGTGGTCGACCTGGCGCGCGACACCCGGCGGCGGATCATGGTCCGCCTGGTCAAGGGTGCGTATTGGGATACCGAGATCAAGCGCGCGCAGGAGCGCGGACTGGACCATTACCCGGTCTTCACGCGCAAGGCCTCGACCGACCTGTCCTACCTTGTCTGTGCGAAGCGCCTGCTGGATGCCCGGGCCATGGTCCATCCGCAGTTCGCGACCCACAACGCGCACACCATCGCGGCCGTGCTGGACCTGGCCGGCGGGACGGTCGACGGCTTCGAGTTCCAGCGCCTGCACGGCATGGGCGACGCGCTCTATCACGACCTGGTGCGGCAAGGCGTGCCGGTGCGGGTCTATGCCCCGGTCGGCAGCCACGAGGCGCTTCTGCCCTATCTGGTGCGCCGCCTGCTGGAGAACGGGGCCAATACCTCGTTCGTGAACCAGGTCGCCGACCGTGACGCCAACGTCGCGGCGATCGTGTCCGACCCCGCCACCCGGCTGGAGGGTCTGGCATCCCATGCGCATCCGCTGATCCCGCTGCCGCGCGACCTGTTCCAGCCCGAGCGCGTGAATTCCCGTGGCCATGACCTCAACGACACCGCCACCGTCAACAGCCTGAGGGCGCAGATCGCCCGCGCCAGCGTGGTCCGGCGTGCGGTGCCGCCCCGCGCGCCGGCGCGTGCGGCGGTGCGCGCCGTCAGCAGTCCGTCCGACGGGACCCGCGTCCTGGGCGAGGTGGTGGCCGCTGACGCCGCCTGCGTCGACGCGGCCATCAGCCAGGCCCGGACCGCACAGCCCGCCTGGGACGCGGCGGGGCCGGAGGCGCGCGCCGCCTGCCTGGTCCGCGCCGCCGATCTGCTTGAGGAGCACACCGCAAGCCTGTTGGCGCTGCTCGTGCACGAGGCAGGCAAGACCTTGCCCGACGCCGTCGCCGAACTGCGGGAGGCGGTCGACTTCTGTCGCTATTACGCCGCCCAGGCGCAGGCCCGGTTGCAGCCCCAGGTCCTGCCCGGCCCGACGGGCGAGGCAAACAGCCTGAGCCTGCATGGGCGCGGCGTGTTCGTCGCAATTTCCCCCTGGAATTTCCCGCTGGCGATCTTCCTGGGGCAGGTCGCGGCGGCGTTGGTTGCGGGCAACGCCGTCCTGGCCAAGCCGGCCGACCAGACGCCGCTGATCGCGGCCCACGTGGTCGCCCTGCTGCACCGGGCGGGCGTGCCGGAAGACGTCGTCCAGCTTCTGCCCGGGCCGGGTGCGACGGTGGGGGCACGGCTGGTCGCCGACCCGCGGACCGCGGGCGTGGTCTTCACCGGCTCGACGGCCACGGCGCGCGGCATTGCCCAGGCGCTGGCCGCGCGGGACGGGCCCATCGTGCCCCTGGTCGCGGAGACGGGCGGGCAGAACGCCATGATCGTCGATGCCTCGGCCTTAAGCGAGCAGGTGGTGGACGACGTCGTGACCTCGGCCTTCCGCTCGGCTGGGCAGCGCTGTTCCGCGCTCCGCGTGCTCTTCCTGGCCGAGAGTGTTGCCGACGGGATCGAGCGCATGCTGGCGGGCGCCATGGCAGAACTGAAGGTTGGGCCGCCGGGCGAGATTTCGACCGACGTGGGGCCTGTGATCGATGCGGATGCTCGCGATGCGCTGGCCCTGCATGTCGCCCGGGTCCTGCCGCATGGTGGCCTGATCGGGGAGACGCCGCTGCCGCGCGACCTGCCGCCCGGCTTCTGGTTCGCTCCGCGTGCGGTCCGGCTGGACCGCGCCGATCGCCTGACCCATGAGGTGTTCGGCCCGGTCGTGCATGTGATCCGCTTTGCCGATGGCCGGCTGGACCAGGTGCTGTCGGCCGTCGAGGCCTGGGGCTATGGCTTGACGCTGGGGATCCACAGCCGTATCCAGGCGACGATCGCGCACATCCACGGCAGCCTGGGCATCGGGAATACGTATGTGAACCGCAACATGATCGGCGCCGTGGTCGGCAGCCAGCCCTTCGGCGGCGAAGGCCTGTCGGGCACGGGACCAAAGGCGGGCGGTCCCCACTACGTCCAGCGTTTCGCGACCGAGCGCACGCTGAGCGTCAACACCACCGCCATGGGCATCAACCCGGCACTGACGACCCTGCCGGACTGAGCGGAGTGGCGAATTCCCGCAAGGGCGCCCTCATCCCCGTGCGCGCACCAACGGGCGAGCCTCAGAGGATGAGGAGGCTCTGCTGGAGCCAGTTCAACCCGGGCCGAACAGGTCTCGCCCCGTCGCGAATGCCTGGGCCAGCAGGCCGTCACGTACGCCTGGGTCCCTGGCCTCGACATCCAGCAGGAGGTCGGTGCGGGCTTGGGTGATGCCGCAATAGCCGAATATGCCGCGCGTGATCTGGGTCTGGATCGCCGTGTCATAGCCATGGCGCTCGAAACTGCCCAGGTCGCCGGCCCCGATCGCCAGCACACGCACTGGCCGGTCGCGCAGCAGGCCCAGCAGCCTGCCCTCCGCCGTATAGCCATAGGCGAAGCCGTTGGTCAGGACCCGGTCGACCCAGCCCTTGAGCAGGGCCGGCAGGGACCACCAGTAGATCGGGAAGACGAAGACCAGGCCGTCCGCCCGGTCGATCCGGCCATGTTCTGCCGCGACGTCGGCAGGGGCGGCGGCATCGCCCCTGTAGTGGCGAAGATCGGCCGCACTGGTCCTTGGATCGAAACCCTCCGCCGCCAGGTCGGCCAGTTCGGACGTGTGGCCGGCCGCGGCAAGGCCGGCCGCGACCTGATCCGCCGCGGCGCGGGAGAAGCTGTCGGCGTCCGGATGGGCCAGGACGACCAGCGCGTGCAGGTCAGTGCCCCTCGATCCAGGCGCGCAGCAGCTGGTGCGCAATCGCCATGGCGGGCGGCACGCCCAGGCCGGCATTGCGGTCGCCCGCCAGCGCGCGCACGACCGTGTCGCGGTCGAACCAGCGTGCTTCCTCCAGCTCCTGGTCGTCGCGCTCGATCGCCTCGCTCGTCGCCTCCGCCAAGCAACCGATCATGAGGGACGACGGGAAGGGCCAGGGTTGGGTCGCGATGTAGCGGACCGCGCCCACCTCGATCCCCGCTTCCTCCTTCACCTCGCGGCGGACCGCCTCCTCGATCGATTCGCCGGGCTCCATGAAGCCGGCAAGGGCCGAGAACATGCCGGCGGGCCACGGCTTCTGCCGGCCCAGCAGGCATTTGTCGCCGCGCGTTGCCAGCATGATGACGACGGGGTCGGTGCGGGGGAAATGGGCCGCCTGGCACTGCGGGCAATGGCGCATGTAGCCGCCCTGGCGCAGTTCGGTGCGGGTCCCGCACACGGCGCAGAACTGGTGCCGGGCGTGCCAGTCGACCATGGCCTTGGCCTGGCCCGCGATCGCCACCTCGTCCGGGGTCAGGCGCGGCACCAGGGCACGCATGTCGACCGCCTCTACCAAGCCCGCCAGCGGGCCGTCATTGGCGGGATTGGGCTCGCCCGAGATGTCGAGCGCGAAATGCCCGACGCCCCGGGCCGTGCCCAGGAAGACCAGCGTTGCGCCCTTGGCCACGACATGCTGCACGGCGTCGAGCGTCACCCAGCACAGCCCCTTGCGCGGGGCGGCCATGGCGACGGGCTGCGTCTTCCAGACGGGAAGGATCTCGCCATCCTTCAGGAGGGCGACCAGCTTTTCCGGCTTGTCGCGGGTCGTGCTGGCGCGGTCCAGCGGATTGCCGGCAAAGGCAATCTCCAGGGGCATGCGCTGGGACTGGGCATTCATGGCCGGATCTTCCGCAATCGGTCGGGCCGGCGCAAAGCCGGCCCACCTTGTCTTGATGCCGCGATTCTGGGTGTCGCGATTCTGGATGCCGCGTTTATTGCGGGTTGGCCTGGCCGGCCGGGGCCGGCTGGGCGGGAGCGTTGAAGTTGACCGTCACCCGCGGCAGCTTGCGGTCGAACTGCTGGATCACCCGGTCGGTGATGTTCAGGTTCGTGGCGGACACCAGCACGCGCGCCGAATCGAGGACGATGGTGGCGCCGACCTGCTTGGCCGTGTCGGCCACGATCTGCTGCAGCACCGGCTGCATCTGGCGCATGGCGCCGTCCTGGCCAAAGGCCAGTTGCGTCCGCCGCCGGTCGGCCAGCTGCCGGAACTGTTCCAGCTGCTGCTGCAGTTCGCGCTGCTTGGCCTGGAACTGCTCGGGGCTCAGCGTGGCGCGCTGCTGGCCCAGGGCCTGTTCCCCCTGGCGCAGCTGCGCTTCCTTCTGCTTCAGCTCGGCATCATAGGTCTGCTGCTGGCGCTCCAGCTGCGCCCGCGCGCTCTTGGCCGCGGCGGAATCGCGCAGCACGCGTGGCACGTCGACAAACGCGATCACGGCGGCCGGTGCCGCCGCTGCCGTCTGGGCCAGCGCGGGAGCCGCATAGGTGCCCCCGAACGCGGCCCCCCCTGCGACTGCCAGGGCGGTCAGCGCCCGCAGCATGGTCATGCGTCCCTTCGCCATTCCTTCAATCCTCCAGGGCCATGTCCGCGGTGCCGCGGGGGCCAACTCAATACCTTTGGTCGCGCGGGTGGTCACGCGGCGGCCCGTTCGAAACACCACACCGTTGCCGGCGGCAGGTTCAGCCAGGCGCGCCCGGCCCTGCGGGCCCTCAGCGCCAGGGACTGCAGCACCGTGCGACGCACCGGCACGGCGGGTCCGTAGGTGAACTGCACGAAGCAGCCGCCGGGTGCAAGTGCGGCGAAGCCGGCGCGCAGGATCGCCTCCTGAATTTCCGCCGACATGTTGAGCAGCGGCAGGCCAGAGACGATGCCGCCGACCTGCGGGATGCCCTGGTCGGCCAGAAGCCGGTCCAGGTGGGCGGCATCGCCCAGCAGGACCCGCGCGGTAGGGAAATTGCGCCGCAGCGTCTCGAACAGCGTGGGGTCGCGCTCGACGACGACCAGGCGCTCCGGCGCGATGCCTGCCTCCAGCAGCGCACGGGTGATCGGCCCGGTGCCGCCGCCCAGCTCGACGATCGTGCCGGTGGCGCCCAGGACCTGGGCCGCCATGCGGCGCGACAGGGCAGGGCTGGAAGGGGCGACGGCGCCGATGTGGAAGGGCTGCTTCAGCCACATCAGGAAAAGCGAAGGCTCCCGCACCTGCGACCTGTTTCCCAACGATCCCCCCGGGCGTGACCGCCTGAACTGCGTCCCGAAAACCATCTGGTGCCGGCTGTCGGATTTGAACCGACGACCTACCGCTTACAAGGCGGTTGCTCTACCCCTGAGCTAAGCCGGCGCCGCGCGTCTTTTATCCTGTGCCGCGCATTCCGCCAATGCCCCCACACGCGCTGCCGCCAAACGGCGCCGGGCTGCCGCGTCAGTCGCCGCGGCCGCGCGCAATCTCGTAGAGCGCCACGGCGGCGGCGTTGGACACGTTCAGGCTTTCCATCTCGGCCCGGATCGGCAGGCGGGCGACATGGTCGCACCGCTCGGCCGTCAGACGGCGCAGGCCGGCGCCCTCGGCACCCAGGACCAGCACGACGTTGCCCGACGTGTCGACCTGCGACAGCGTCTGCCCGGCCTTGCCGTCCAGGCCGACGCGCCAGTAGCCCAGCCGGGCGAGGTCGTCCAGCGCGCGGGCCAGGTTGGTCGCACGGATCAGCGGCACGATGTCCAGCGCGCCCGATGCCGCCTTGGCCAGGGTGCCGGTCGCCGCCGGCGCGTGGCGCTCCGTCACGATCACCGCCCGCGCCCCGAAGGCCGCGGCGGAGCGCAGGACTGCACCCACATTGTGCGGATCCGTGACCTGGTCCAGGACGACGACAACGCCCGACTCGCCCTCGGCCGGGGTGCAGGCCTCTGCCAGATCGGGCTCCTCCAGCGGCTGGCAGCGCAGCGCCACGCCCTGGTGCACGCTGCCGGGCGGCAGCAGGCGGTCGATCACTTCGCGCTCGACCTGCTCCGCGGCGACCGCGGCGCGCGCCAGCAGGGCGTCCAGGCGCGGCGCCAGCGTCTCGGCAGCGCCCTCGGTCAGCAGCAACTGGCGGCAGCGTCGGTTGGGATTGGCCAGCGCGGCCAGCACGGCATGGGTCCCGAACAGCCACAGCGCATCGGCGGTGTCGCGTACGCGGCCGCGTGCCGGCTCGGGCGGGGTGGTGGTGGCACGCGGTCCGGGGCGGCTGGCGGGGGACCGCGCCTTGCCCGGGGCGGCAGGCCTGGCCCCCGGCCGGTCGGCGCGGCCCGACGCGGGGCCGGCATCGGCCAGGCGCTTGGGCGGGCGCGAATTGGGGCGATCCTCGCGCGCGGCCGGGCGCGCCGCCGGGCGATCGGCGGGGCGGTCGGCCACGCGGTCAGCGGCGCGCTCCGGCCCGCGGGCGGCGGGTCGCTCGGCCACAGGTGCCCGCTCCGGTGCGCGGCCGGCGCCACGGGCCTGGTCGCGGCCATCCTTGCGGCCCGGGGCCTGGTCCAGCGGCCGGCGGGGGCCCTTCGATGGCCCTGGCGGCCGCTTGCGGGTGGTCATGGCGGTTCTTATATGGGGATGACCCTGGACGCGCAATCAACCGCGCCCCGTCCCACCCCTGCGCCGGCCGCGTGGCGGAATTTTGCGGCGCGGCGTGTTTGCCGTTGACTTGGAGCCTTGGATGTCGATAGTGCGTCGCTCCGAGTTTCGGGGCCCCTGGGTCCTGCGGAGGGGTGGCCGAGCGGTCAATGGCAGCAGACTGTAAATCTGCCGACGGAAGTCTACGAAGGTTCGAATCCTTCCCCCTCCACCACCTACCCGCTCGGGCTCCCGGGCGGGCGGTTGGGATCAGGACACGAACCAGGGACCCGGAACTTGGGGTGCGGCAACGCAGGCAGGCGGTAGACGGGCGGGTGTAGCTCAATGGTAGAGCTCCAGCCTTCCAAGCTGGCTACGTGGGTTCGATTCCCATCACCCGCTCCAGCCGGCCGGGCGCAACGTTGAGACGGATGGCGAGACGATGAGCAAAGAGAAGTTTGCGCGGACGAAGCCGCACTGCAATATCGGGACGATCGGTCACGTCGACCATGGGAAGACGTCGCTGACGGCCGCGATCACGAAGATCCTTGCGCAGACGGGCGGTGCGACGTTCACGGCGTACGACCAGATCGACAAGGCTCCGGAAGAGCGGGCGCGCGGCATCACGATCTCGACGGCGCATGTCGAGTACGAGACGACGAACCGCCACTACGCGCACGTCGACTGCCCGGGCCATGCCGACTACGTGAAGAACATGATCACGGGTGCGGCGCAGATGGACGGCGCCATCCTGGTCGTGTCGGCGGCGGACGGCCCGATGCCGCAGACGCGCGAGCACATCCTGCTGGCGCGCCAGGTTGGCGTGCCGTCGCTGGTGGTGTTCCTGAACAAGGTCGACATGGTCGACGATCCCGAGCTTCTGGAGCTGGTCGAGCTCGAGGTGCGGGAGCTTCTGTCGAGCTACCAGTTCCCGGGCGACGACATTCCGGTGATCAAGGGCTCGGCGCTGGCGGCGCTTGAGGATTCGGACAAGAAGCTGGGCCACGACGCGATCCTGGAGCTGATGGCGGCGGTGGATGCGTACATCCCGCAGCCGGAGCGTCCGAAGGACAAGCCGTTCCTGATGCCGATCGAGGACGTGTTCTCGATCTCGGGCCGCGGCACAGTGGTGACGGGTCGCGTTGAGCGCGGCATCGTGAAGGTCGGCGACGAAGTGGAGATCGTTGGCCTGAAGGCGACGGCGAAGTCGACCTGCACGGGCGTCGA
The DNA here is from genome assembly GCF_051903925.1 of Zavarzinia sp. CC-PAN008. Lineage (GTDB taxonomy): Bacteria > Pseudomonadota > Alphaproteobacteria > Zavarziniales > Zavarziniaceae. The sequence goes on along the minus strand of NZ_CP173678.1, from coordinate 16,284 downwards.
GATGTTCCGCAAGCTGCTGGACCAGGGCGAGGCAGGCGACAATATCGGTGCGCTGCTGCGTGGCGTTGGCCGCGAGGATGTCGAGCGTGGCCAGGTTCTGGCGAAGCCCGGCACGATCACGCCGCACACGCAGTTCAAGGCCGAGGCCTACATCCTGACGAAGGAAGAGGGCGGCCGTCATACGCCGTTCTTCACGAACTACCGTCCGCAGTTCTACTTCCGGACGACGGACGTGACCGGCATCGTGACGCTGGACGAAGGCGTCGAGATGGTGATGCCGGGCGACAACGTGTCGATGAACGTCGAGCTGATCGCGCCGATCGCGATGGACGAGGGTCTGCGCTTCGCGATCCGCGAAGGCGGCCGCACCGTCGGCGCCGGCGTCGTCGCGACGATCGTGAAGTAGGGACGAAAGCATGGTATAGGGCGTCGGCGGACAACTGTCGGCGCCCCATGGCCTGGCCAGGGGATCGGACGGGCCTGCGTAGGAGTGTAGCTCAATGGTAGAGCACCGGTCTCCAAAACCGGGGGCTGGGGGTTCGAGTCCCTCCACTCCTGCCATTCATTCGACAGGTCAATGCCGGTCCGGCGTAGGGACGGGCATTGGCCTTTTGGGCTTTGCCCAGATGACGGGACGATGAACAAGGCATTCCAGTTCTTCAAGGAAGTCCGGCAGGAGACCGACAAGGTCACTTGGCCGACCCGCAGGGAGACGCTGATCACCAGTGGCGCGGTTTTCGTCATGGTGATCCTGGCTGCCATCTTCTTCCTGATCGTCGACTATTTCCTGTGGCTTGGCGTCAACGCGACGCTGGGGCTTGGGTCCTGACATGACGGCGCGCTGGTACATCGTTCACGCCTATTCGGGCTTCGAAAAGAAGGTCGCGGCGTCGATCAAGGAACAGGCTGCCCAGAAGGGCATGGCCGACCTGGTCGAGGACGTGCTGGTCCCGACCGAGGATGTGGTCGAGATGCGTCGTGGCCAGAAGGTCAATGCCGAGCGGAAGTTCTTCCCCGGCTATGTCCTGGCCAAGATGGAGATGAACGACCAGACCTATCACCTGGTCAAGAACACGGCCAAGGTGACCGGCTTCCTGGGGCCGATGGGCAAGCCCACGCCGATCACCCAGGCCGAGGCGGATCGCATCCTGCGCCAGGTGCAGGAGGGGATCGAGCGGCCCAAGCCGTCGGTCAGCTTCGAGATTGGCGAGCAGGTGCGGGTGGCCGACGGCCCCTTCACCTCGTTCAACGGCCTGGTCGAGGAAGTCGACGTCGAACGCTCGCGGCTCAAGGTTGCGGTGTCGATCTTCGGCCGGCCGACGCCGGTCGAACTGGAATTCTCCCAGGTCGAGAAGACCTGAGGCAGCGACCAGATCAGGTCCACGGGCCGTCCCTGATGCCGGGCGGCCCGGCCCGCTCCGCCCGGATGGCGTCAGCGGGCACATGGTTGTGCCGGCATTGCGTACCCACTGAGAGGGAGGCCCGCCAGCCGCACCTCGACATCCCCGAAGGGATTGGACATGGCGAAGAAGATTGACGGCTACATCAAGCTGCAGGTGAAGGCAGGTTCCGCGAACCCGTCGCCGCCCATCGGCCCGGCGCTTGGCCAGCGCGGCGTGAACATCATGGCGTTCTGCAAGGAATTCAACGCGCAGACCGCCAACATGGAGAAGGGCATTCCGGTGCCCGTCGTGATCACGGTCTTTTCCGACCGCTCGTTCACCTTCATCACCAAGACGCCGCCGGTCAGCTACTACCTGAAGAAGGCCGCGAACATCCAGAGCGGATCGACGACCCCGGGCCGTGGCTCGGCCGGCACGATCTCGATGGCGCAGATCCGCGAGATTGCCCAGGCCAAGATCCAGGACATGAACGCGCTCGATATCGACGCTGCGGCGAAGATGATCGTTGGCTCGGCCCGCTCGATGGGCCTGCAGGTGACGGAGTAACGGCGATGGCACTGGGCAAGCGTCTGAAGGCGGCCTATGCCGCGGTCGACACGAACAAGGCGTACGAGCTGAAGGCCGCCGTGAAGCTGGTCAAGGACGGGGCCAAGGCGAAGTTCGACGAGACGGTCGAGGTCGCGCTGAACCTGGGCGTCGATCCGCGTCATGCCGACCAGATGGTCCGTGGCGTCGTCACCCTGCCGAACGGCACGGGCAAGACGGTGCGTGTCGCCGTCTTCGCCAAGGGTGATCGCGCCGACCAGGCCCTGAAGGCAGGTGCTGACATCGTCGGGGCCGAGGACCTGGCGGAGCGCATCCAGGCGGGCCAGATCGATTTCGACCGCTGCATCGCGACGCCCGACCTGATGGCGGTCGTCGGCCGCCTGGGCAAGGTGCTGGGCCCCCGTGGCCTGATGCCGAACCCGCGCATGGGCACGGTCACGATGGACGTCGCCGGCGCCGTCAAGGCGGCCAAGGGCGGGCAGGTCGAGTTCCGCGTCGAGAAGGCCGGTGTCCTTCAGGCCGGCGTCGGCAAGGCCAGCTTCAGCGAGGAAGCGCTGACCGAGAACATCAAGGCCTTCATCGAGGCCGTGACCCGGGCCAAGCCGACGGGCGCCAAGGGCACCTACCTGAAGAAGGTAGCGCTCAGCTCGACCATGGGCCCCGGGGTCAAGGTCGAAGTGGCGAGCATCCAGGCCTGAATCTGACAGGCCTGGCCCGCGGCATCCCTGGATGCCGCGGATACGGAATTCGGGGGCGGCGGCACGCGGGAAACCGCGTGCGCGCCGTGCTTGAGTTTGGAGACAAGGGTTTCGGGCATCGGCGCAGGCCGGGGCCCGGATCGTCCCGCTTCGCAAGGATCGGGACAATCCTGTCCGAGATTGCAGGTGCCACACGGCTTCGGCCCGACGGCTTAATTCTCCTGCATGAGACGGGGCGAGAGCATCAGGGGCCGCGGGGCATGTCCCCGGGCAATTGGTTCGAGCCTTGGGACAGGCGAACCGGATCGACCGGTCGCCGCAGGCGCGGCAGGGCAGGATGCAGATCCTGTCTTCCGGACGATCCAGGCGCAACCGCCAGCCCGCTGGGAAGTCCCCATGGGCTGGCTGATTCGGAGACGAGACAGTGAATCGTTCCGAGAAGCAGGAACTGGTCGGCCACCTGGGCGACGTCTTTTCGAAGGCGGGCGTCGTGGTGGTGACCCGCAACAACGGCCTGACGGTCGCGGAGATCACCGATCTCCGCCGCAAGATGGCCGATGCCGGGGCCAAGTTCCGGGTGACCAAGAACCGGCTCACCAAGCTTGCTCTGGAAGGGACACAGATCGAGCATCTCTCCGGCCATTTCACGGGCCCCACGGCCATCGCCTACTCGGAAGATCCGGTGGCGGCGGCCAAGGTTGTCGTGGAATTCGCCAAGAAGAACGAGAAGCTGGGGCTTCTCGGCGGTGCACTGGGTCCGCAGGCACTTGACGCAGATGGCGTCAAGGCGCTGGCGGCCCTGCCTTCGCTGGATCAGCTGAGGGCATCGCTGCTGGGTCTGATCAACACGCCTGCCACGCGGATCGCCGGGGTCGTCCAGGCCCCCGCAGCGCAGCTGGCGCGCGTGTTCAACGCCTTTGCAGAGAAGGACGCGGCTGCCGACGCCGCGGCCGCATGAACCACAACCCATCCCTGAATGCTCTGAGGAATTATCCCAATGGCTGATCTTGCTAAGCTGGTCGATGACCTGTCCGCGCTGACCGTCCTCGAGGCGGCACAGCTCTCGAAGCTGCTCGAAGAGAAGTGGGGCGTCTCCGCCGCTGCCCCGGTCGCGGTCGCCGCGGCCCCGGGTGCGGCCGCTGCCGCTGCCCCCGTCGAGGAGCAGACCGAGTTCACCGTCATCCTGGCTTCCGCCGGTGACAAGAAGATCAACGTGATCAAGGAAGTGCGCGCGATCACCAACCTGGGCCTCAAGGAGGCCAAGGACCTGGTCGAGGGCGCACCGAAGGAAGTGAAGGCGGGCGTCAGCAAGGACGAGGCTGCCAAGCTGAAGAAGCAGCTTGAGGAAGCCGGCGCCACCGTCGAAGTGAAGTAAGTCTGCGTATCTGACGCGGATCGTCCCGGGGGACCTGTGCCCCCGGGACAGTCAGACGGCCCGGCGTATCGGGGCCGGCTCCCGGCGCGGGTTCCTCGGAACCGGCGCCGGCGGCCAGGTGTGGTAGGTTCTACGACTTAGAGTTTTGCGACTCTTCAGGGACGAGGCGAGACATGGCGACGACTTCCTTTACCGGGCGGAAGAGGGTGCGCAAGCGTTTCGGGCGGATCCCCGAAGTGACGACCATGCCGAACCTCATCGAGGTGCAGAAGAGCTCCTACGAGCAGTTCCTGCAGATGACGACGCCCGCGGACGACCGGGGCGACAACGGCCTCAATGGCGTGTTCCGCTCTGTCTTCCCGATCAAGGATTTCTCGGAAAAGGCCCACCTGGAATTCGTCAAGTACGAGTTCGAGCCGCCGAAGTACGACGTCGAGGAGTGCCAGCAGCGCGGCATGACGTTCGCGGCGCCCCTGAAGGTGACGCTGCGCCTGATCGTCTTCGAGATTGATCCCGACACGCAGGCGAAGTCCGTGCTCGATATCAAGGAGCAGGACGTCTACATGGGCGACATGCCCCTGATGACCGCGAACGGTACGTTCGTGATCAACGGGACGGAGCGCGTGATCGTCAGCCAGATGCACCGCTCGCCGGGCGTCTTCTTCGACCATGACCGCGGCAAGACCCATTCGAGCGGCAAGTACCTGTTCGCGGCTCGCGTCATCCCCTATCGCGGGTCCTGGCTCGACTTCGAGTTCGACGCCAAGGACATCGTCTATGTCCGCATCGACCGGAGGCGGAAGCTGCCCGTCTCGACCCTGCTCTTCGCGCTGGGCCTGACCAGCGAAGAGATCCTGGACAGCTTCTACAAGAAGGTGGGCTACACCCGTTCGGGCGACGGCACGTGGCGCACTGCCTTCGTGCCGGAGCGCATCCGCGGCGTGAAGCTGACCGCCGACCTGGTCAACGGCGTGACCGGCGAGGTCGCGGTCCCGGCCGGGACCAAGGTGACGCCGCGCCTGGCCCGCAAGCTGAAGGAGGACGGGCTGGAACAGCTCCTCGTCAGCTCGCGCGACATGGTCGGCCGCTATGCCGCGACCGACCTCATCAACGAGGAGACGGGCGAGGTCTATGTCGAGGCGGGCGAGGAACTTTCCGAGTCGAGCCTGAAGACCCTGGAGTCGGCTGGCTTCGAGACGATCGAGACGCTGGACATCGACCACGTCACGATTGGTCCCTACATCCGCAACACGATGGTGGCGGACAAGAACCAGTCCTATGAGCAGGCGCTGATCGAGATCTATCGCGTCATGCGCCCGGGCGAGCCGCCCACCATCGAGACGGCGACGACGCTGTTCAACGGCCTGTTCTTCGATCCCGAGCGCTATGACCTGTCGGCGGTCGGCCGTGTGAAGTTGAACTCGCGCCTGGGGCTCCAGGCGCCGGATACGGTGCGCGTGCTGCGGCGCGAGGACATCGTCGCCGTCATCAAGACCCTGGTCGAACTGAAGGACGGCCGGGGCGAGATCGACGACATCGACAACCTGGGCAACCGGCGCGTCCGTTCGGTCGGCGAGCTGATGGAGAACCAGTACCGCGTCGGCCTGCTGCGCATGGAACGTGCGATCCGCGAGCGCATGAGCTCGGTCGAGATCGACACGGTCATGCCGCATGACCTGATCAATGCGAAGCCGGCGGCGGCGGCGGTGCGCGAGTTCTTCGGCTCGTCCCAGCTCAGCCAGTTCATGGACCAGACCAACCCGCTGTCCGAGATCACGCACAAGCGGCGCCTCTCGGCCCTGGGGCCGGGCGGCCTGACGCGCGAGCGTGCCGGCTTCGAGGTGCGCGACGTGCACCCGACGCACTACGGCCGCATCTGCCCGATCGAGACGCCGGAAGGTCCGAATATCGGCCTGATCAACTCGCTGGCGACCTATGCCCGGGTCAACCAGTACGGCTTCATCGAGAGCCCGTACCGCAAGATCATCGACGGCAAGGTGAGCGGGGAGGTGGTCTATCTCTCCGCCATGGAGGAGAGCCGCTACACGATCGCCCAGGCGAGCGCGGAACTGACCGAGGACGGTCGCTTCGCGGGTGAGCTCGTGTCCTGCCGGAAGGGTGGCGAGTTCGTCGTCACCCAGCCGCAGATGATCGACTATATCGACGTCAGCCCCAAGCAGCTGGTGTCGGTCGCCGCGGCGCTGATCCCGTTCCTGGAGAACGACGACGCCAACCGCGCGCTGATGGGCTCGAACATGCAGCGCCAGGCGGTGCCGCTGATCCGGGCCGAGGCGCCGCTGGTCGGTACCGGCATGGAGGAGGTCGTCGCGCGCGATTCCGGCGTCACGATCGTGGCGCGGCGCTCGGGCGTGGTCGACCAGATCGACGGCACCCGCATTGTCGTGCGCTCGACGGACGACAACGACGCGGCGGCGGCCCCGGTCGACATCTACAACCTGCTGAAGTTCCAGCGCTCGAACCAGAACACCTGCATCAACCAGCGGCCGCTGGTGCGGGTGGGCGACCGGGTGGCACGCGGCGACATCATCGCCGACGGTCCCTCGACCGACCTGGGCGAGCTGGCCCTGGGGCGCAACGTGCTCGTCGCGTTCATGCCCTGGAACGGCTACAACTTCGAGGACTCGATCCTCATCTCCGAGCGCATCGTGCGCGATGACGTCTTCACCTCGATCCATATCGAGGAGTTCGAGGTCATGGCCCGCGATACCAAGCTGGGGCCCGAGGAGATCACCCGCGACATCCCGAACATCGGCGAGGAAGGCCTCAAGAACCTGGACGAGGCCGGCATCGTCTATATCGGGGCCGAGGTTCAGCCCGGCGACATCCTGGTGGGCAAGATCACGCCCAAGGGCGAAAGCCCGATGACGCCGGAAGAGAAGCTGCTGCGCGCCATTTTCGGCGAGAAGGCGTCCGACGTGCGCGACACGTCGCTGAAGCTGCCGCCGGGTGTTGCCGGCACGGTGGTCGAAGTGCGCGTCTTCAACCGGCACGGCGTCGACAAGGACGAGCGCGCCCAGGCGATCGAGAAGGAAGAGATCGACCGCCTGATGAAGGACAAGAACGACGAGCTTCTGATCCTTCAGCGCAACACCTTTGGTCGCCTGAAGAAGCTGCTGCTGGACCGCACGGCCTCGAGCGGCCCGCGCGGCCTGAAGTCCGGGACCGTCATCACCGAGGCCGTCCTGGCGGAGTTCAGCCAGGGCCAGTGGTGGCAGATCGCCCTCAAGGGCGAGGACGCGGTCATGGCCGACATCGAGGCCATGAAGAAGCAGTTCGACGAGGCCAAGGACCGTCTCGACAAGCGCTTCGAGTCGAAGGTCGAGAAGCTGCAGCGTGGTGACGAGCTGCCTCCCGGCGTCATGAAGATGGTCAAGGTCTTCGTCGCGGTGAAGCGCAAGCTGCAGCCGGGCGACAAGATGGCCGGCCGCCACGGCAACAAGGGCGTCATCTCGCGCATCACGCCGCTGGAGGACATGCCCTATCTGCCGGATGGCCAGCCGGTTGACATCGTGCTGAACCCGCTGGGCGTGCCCAGCCGCATGAATGTGGGCCAGATCCTGGAGACCCATCTGGGCTGGGCGGCGTCGGGCCTGGGCAAGCGGATCGGCGACATGCTCGATTCCGTGCGCCGCGGCCAGGCCCAGCCGGACGACCTGCGCCAGCACTTCAAGTCGGTCTATGAGACCGACTTCGAGGACAAGGTCGCCCCCCTGGACGATGACCAGATCCTGGAGCTGGCCGAGAACCTGCGCTTTGGCGTGCCGATGGCGACCCCCGTCTTCGACGGCGCGTCAGAGGCCGACATCGTCGCCCAGCTGGCCAAGGCCGGGCTCGATTCCTCGGGCCAGGTCAACCTGATCGACGGGCGCACGGGCGAGCAGTTCGACCGTAAGGTGACGGTGGGCTATATCTACATGCTCAAGCTGCACCACCTGGTGGACGACAAGATCCATGCCCGGTCGATCGGTCCCTACAGCCTGGTCACCCAGCAGCCGCTGGGCGGCAAGGCGCAGTTCGGCGGGCAGCGCTTCGGCGAGATGGAGGTCTGGGCCCTGCAGGCCTATGGTGCCGCCTACACGCTGCAGGAAATGCTGACGGTGAAGTCGGACGACGTGGCCGGCCGCACCAAGGTCTATGAGGCGATCGTCCGCGGGGACGACAACTTCGAGGCAGGCATCCCCGAGTCGTTCAACGTGCTCGTGATGGAGATGCGCTCGCTGGGCCTCAATGTGGAGATGTCGGCGCGCAGTTTCGCTTGACAGACAGGCTATACTGCCAGAAGCGCCCGATAATGATGGCGGCGGATCCGGTTCCCGTGACCGATGTCCGCCGCCGATGAGGAGTAGGTCATGAACCAAGAGCTGATGGGCATCTTCAAGGGCGACCAGGCCGCCCAGCGGTTCGACCAGATCAAGATCTCGATCGCGTCGCCAGAGCGCATCCGCGCCTGGAGCCATGGCGAGATCAAGAAGCCCGAGACGATCAACTACCGCACGTTCAAGCCGGAGCGCGACGGCCTGTTCTGCGCCAAGATCTTTGGGCCGATCAAGGATTACGAGTGCTTGTGCGGCAAGTACAAGCGCATGAAGTATCGCGGCATCACCTGCGAGAAGTGCGGCGTCGAGGTGACGCTGTCCAAGGTCCGGCGCGAGCGCATGGGCCATATCGAGCTGGCCTCGCCCGTAGCCCACATCTGGTTCCTGAAGTCGCTGCCCAGCCGCATCGGCCTGCTGCTGGACATGACGCTGAAGGATCTGGAGCGGATCCTCTATTTCGAGAACTACGTGGTGACGGAGCCGGGCCTGACCCCGCTGAAGCGTCACCAGCTCCTGAACGAGGACGACTATGTCCGCGCGCAGGAGGAATATGGCGAGGACAGCTTCACCGCCGGCATCGGCGCGGAAGCCATCCGCAAGATGCTGGAGGAGCTCGACCTCAAGGCCGAGATGGACCGCGGCCGCGTCGAACTGGCCGAGACCACGTCCGAGGCCAAGCCCAAGAAGATCGTCAAGCGCCTCAAGCTGATCGAGGCCTTCCTCGAGTCGGGCAACCGGCCGGAATGGATGATCCTGACCGTCGTGCCGGTGATCCCGCCCGAGCTGCGCCCGCTGGTGCCGCTGGACGGCGGCCGTTTCGCGACCTCCGACCTCAACGACCTCTATCGCCGCGTCATCAACCGCAACAACCGCCTGAAGCGCCTGATCGAGCTGCGCGCCCCCGACATCATTGTGCGCAACGAGAAGCGCATGCTGCAGGAGGCGGTGGACGCGCTGTTCGACAACGGCCGTCGCGGCCGCACCATCACGGGCGCCAACAAGCGGCCGCTGAAGTCGCTGTCCGACATGCTGAAGGGCAAGCAGGGCCGCTTCCGCCAGAACCTGCTGGGCAAGCGCGTCGACTATTCCGGCCGTTCGGTCATCGTCGTTGGGCCGGAGCTCAAGTTGCACCAGTGCGGCCTGCCCAAGAAGATGGCGCTGGAGCTGTTCAAGCCGTTCATCTACTCGAAGCTCGACGCGCAGGGTGCTGCGACCACGGTCAAGATGGCCAAGAAGATGGTCGAGAAGGAGCGGGGCGAGGTCTGGGACATCCTGGACCGCGTGATCCGCGAGCATCCGATCATGCTGAACCGCGCGCCGACGCTGCATCGACTGGGCATCCAGGCCTTCGAGCCGGTGCTGATCGAGGGCAAGGCGATCCAGCTGCACCCGCTGGTCTGCGCTGCCTTCAACGCCGACTTCGACGGCGACCAGATGGCCGTGCATGTGCCGCTGAGCCTTGAGGCCCAGCTGGAAGCGCGCGTGCTTATGATGTCGACGAACAACATCCTGAGCCCCGCCAACGGCAAGCCGATCATCGTGCCCAGCCAGGACATCGTGCTGGGCCTGTACTATCTCACGATGGAGCAGCCGCTGGCGCCGGACGCCAAGCGCGTGCTGTTCACCAACACGGCCGAGATCCAGCAGGCGCTGGACGAGAAGGCGGTGACGCTGCACACGCCGATCATCTGCCGGTACGAGGGGATGGACGCGAATGGCGTCGTCGCCGTGCGCCGCGTCGAGACGACGCCGGGCCGCATGTTCCTGGCCGAGATCCTGCCGCGCCACCAGAACGTGCCGTTCGACCTGATCAACCGCCTTCTGACCAAGAAGGAGATCTCGAACGTCATCGACGTGGTCTACCGCCATTGCGGGCAGAAGGAGACCGTGCTGTTCGCCGACCGCATCATGGGGCTCGGCTTCCACCACGCGTTCAAGGCGGGCATCTCGTTCGGCAAGGACGACATGGTCGTCCCCGGCCGCAAGGACGAGCTGGTCGAGGAGACCCGGGCCAAGGTCAAGGACTTCGAGCAGCAGTACATCGACGGCCTGATCACGCAGGGCGAGAAGTACAACAAGGTGATCGACGCCTGGCAGAAGTGCACGGACAGCGTCGCCGCGGAGATGATGCGCGCCATCTCGAAGACCGAGCTGGACGACACGGGCCGCCTGAAGATCAACTCGATCTACATGATGTCCCACTCGGGCGCGCGTGGCTCGCCCGCGCAGATGAAGCAGCTGGCCGGGATGCGTGGCCTGATGGCCAAGCCGTCCGGCGAGATCATCGAGACGCCGATCATCTCGAACTTCAAGGAAGGCCTGACCGTCCTTGAGTACTTCAACTCGACTCACGGCGCCCGGAAGGGCCTGGCCGACACGGCGCTGAAGACGGCCAATTCCGGCTACCTGACGCGGCGCCTGGTCGACGTCGCGCAGGACTGCATCATCGTCGAGGACGATTGCGGCACGACCCGCGGCCTGACGGTGAGCGAGGTGGTCGAGGGCGGCGAGGTGATCGAGCACCTGGGCGACCGGATCCTGGGGCGGACCTCGTCCGTCGACATCCTGGGGCCCGATGACAGCGTGATCGTGCCGGCCGGCTCCCCGATCGATGAGGAAGTGGTCGACATCGTCGTCAAGGCGGGCGTCCAGACCGTGATGATCCGCTCGGTCCTGACCTGCGACAGCGCCGGCGGCGTCTGCGGCAAGTGCTATGGCCGTGACCTGGCCCGCGGCACCAAGGTCAATATCGGCGAGGCGGTCGGCGTCATCGCGGCGCAGTCGATCGGCGAGCCCGGCACGCAGCTGACCATGCGCACGTTCCACATCGGCGGCACGGCCCAGTTCGCCGACCGCTCGTCGATCGAAGCCAGCTTCGACGCCACCTTGCGCATCAGCAATCGCCTGCTGGTGAAGGACAATGGCGGCCGCCTGGTCGTGATGAGCCGCAATTGCGAGGTCATCCTGGTCGACGCCAATGGCCGCGAGCGCGCGCGCCACAAGGTGCCCTATGGCGCGCGCCTGTACTTCGACGAGGAGTCGCAGGTCCAGCGCGGGCAGAAGATCGCGGAATGGGATCCGCGCACGATCCCCATCATCAGCGATCGCGGCGGCATCGCGAACTATGTCGACCTGCTCGAAGGCGTCTCGATGCGCGAGACGGTGGACGAGGCGACCGGCATCGCGAACAAGGAAGTCATCGACTGGCGCTCGCAGCCCAAGCAGGGCGACCTCCGTCCGCGCATCGTCCTGCGCGACGAGCAGGGCGAGATCCTGATGCAGCCGACGGGGCTGGAGGCCCGCTACTTCCTGCCCGTCGGCGCCATCCTGTCGGTGCAGGAAGGCGACCGCATCCACCCCGGTGACGTGCTGGCGCGCATTCCGCTCGAATCGGCCAAGACGCGTGACATCACGGGCGGCCTGCCGCGCGTGGCGGAACTGTTCGAGGCCAGGCGCCCCAAGGATCACGCGATCATCGCGGAGATCTCGGGCCGGGTCGAATTCGGCAAGGACTACAAGAACAAGCGCCGCCTGGTGATCAAGGCCCGCGAGGGCGAGCCCGTCTCGGAGATGGAGTACCTCATCCCCAAGGGCAAGCATATCAGCGTGCAGGAGGGCGATTTCATCGAGCGGGGCGACTTCCTGCTCGACGGCAATCCGGCACCCCATGACATCCTGAAGGTCATGGGTGTGGAGGCGCTGGCGCGCTACCTCGTGAACGAGATCCAGGACGTCTACCGGCTCCAGGGCGTGAAGATCAACGACAAGCACATCGAGGTGATCGTTCGCCAGATGCTGCAGAAGGTCGAGATCGAGGATCCGGGCGAGACGACGTTCCTCCAGGGCGAGCAGGTGGACCGCGTCGACTATGACGAGGAGAACGCCAAGGTGGTGGCACGCGGGGCCAAGCCCGCGTCCGGCAGCCCCGTGCTGCAGGGCATCACCAAGGCCTCGCTGCAGACCCGCTCGTTCATCTCGGCCGCCTCCTTCCAGGAGACGACCAGGGTGCTGACCGAGGCGGCCGTCGCCGGCAAGGTCGACACGCTGGTGGGGCTCAAGGAGAACGTCATCGTGGGCCGCCTGATCCCCGCGGGGACGGGTGCCATGATGAACCGCATGAAGGAGATCGCGGCCCAGCGCGATCGCCAGACGGGAACGCTGCCCAAGCCGGACGAGGTCCGCGACCGGATTCTCGGCCGCGCCGACATCGTCTCGCGGCCGACCGCGGCGGAATAGCACTGGCCCTCCTGCGGGAGGGTGAGGACGGGGCCCGGGCGGTAACGCCTGGGCCCTTTTCGCGTCCGGACACGCGTCACGAGGGTGCCGGCGCGCGGCGGGCAGCGGCGGGAATCGAGGTCGTAGCAGGCGTGTCGGCGGAGACCGCGGGCGCGGCTCAAGGGCAAGCGGTGCGTGCGGATCGCAGACATGCGCACAGGCCCTTGACGGGTCGGCAGCATCGGACTACGTTCCGCGCCCTGTCCAGGCGCTGGTGGTAGGGGTCCAACCTAGACGCGGCTGCTGCGGACTTTAGAAATTGCTGTCATCGGCCAGGGCGGATTTCGCCAGGGCTACCGTTGGAGAAGCAGACAGTGGGGCAGAGGCTGCCCGCTGTGCTGTTGTCGTTCATGCCGCCCGATCCGGATCGGTGCGGTTGACCGGTCTGAGGAGCACTGATGCCTACCATCAACCAGTTGGTCCGCAAGCCGCGGCAGCCCGTGGTTGCACGCAACAAGGTGCCGGCCATGACCGGCTGCCCGCAGAAGCGCGGCGTGTGCACCCGTGTCTACACGACGACCCCGAAGAAGCCGAACTCGGCCCTCCGCAAGGTCGCCCGCGTGCGGCTGACCAACGGTTTCGAAGTCACCTCCTACATTCCCGGCGAGGGCCATAACCTTCAGGAGCACTCCGTGGTGATGATCCGCGGCGGCCGCGTGAAGGACCTTCCGGGTGTCCGCTATCACATCATCCGCGGCGTGCTGGACACGCAGGGCGTCAAGGATCGGCGTCAGCGCCGGTCGCTCTATGGCGCCAAGCGGCCGAAGTAAGGAGCACCGGTCATGTCGCGTCGTCGTCGCGCAGAAAAGCGCGAGATCCTGCCCGATCCGAAGTTTGGTGATGTCGTCGTCACCAAGTTCATGAATTCGCTGATGTACGACGGCCGCAAGTCCGCGGCCGAGACGATCGTCTACGGCGCGCTCTCGATCATCGAGGGCAAGACCCGGACCGATCCTCTTCGCGTCTTCCACGAGGCGCTGGGCAACGTTCGTCCCGCGATCGAAGTGCGGTCGCGCCGCGTCGGCGGTGCCACGTACCAGGTCCCGGTGGAGGTTCGTCCGGAGCGTGCGCAGGCCTTGGCGATCCGCTGGGTCATCGGTCTGGCGCGCAAGCGCTCGGAGCACACCATGACCGAGCGCCTGTCGGGCGAGCTGCTGGACGCGGCGAACAATCGTGGCGGTGCGGTGAAGAAGCGTGAGGACACGCACCGCATGGCCGAGGCCAACAAGGCCTTCTCGCACTATCGCTGGTAAGCGCACCTCTCGACGGAAGGGCCGACAGGCTTCTGACATGGCACGCGACATTCCCCTCAATCGCTATCGGACGATCGGTGTCCTGGCTGCGGAAGACGCAGGCAAGACCACGCTCGTCGAGCGGCTGCTGCAGGCGACCCGCCCTGCGGCCGAGGGGACCCATGGCGCGTCGCTGGCCTCGCCGGCGACTGTCTGTGCCTGGCGTGGCCACCAGTTGACCTTCATCGATACGCATGGCGCCTGGGCCTCGACCGAAGAGGTTTCCCGGATCCTGAGCGTGGTCGATGGGGTCGTGATCGTGATCGATGCCGAGGCCGGGATCGAGGACGAGACGGTCCGCGCCTGGGCGCTGGCCGACGCCGCCCAGCTGCCGCGCCTGGTCTTCGTCAACAAGCTGGACCGCGCCGGGGCCGATTTCGCCGGCGTTCTCGACCAGGTGGCTGCGCGCTTCGGCGTTCGGCCCCTTGCCGTGGCGCTGCCAGTGGGGCAGGGCGCGGGCTTTGCCGGGCTTTATGACCTGGTGCACGAGCGGGTCGTTCATTGGACCGCGGCCGGAGAGACGCATGACCCGGAAGTGCCGTCGGAGCTGATGCGCGACGCCGCGCAGCGTCGCAAGGCGCTGATCCAGGCTGCCGTGACGCAGGCCGACGATGCGGCGCAGGCCCTGGAGAAGGGTGTGCGGCCGGACGAGGCCCGCCTGGTCGAACTGGTGCGGGCGGGGGTCATTGCCCGTGCCTTCGTGCCGGTGGTGCCGGGGAGCGCGTTCCGCAACCAGGGTGTCGACAGCCTGCTCGACGCGATGGTCGACTACCTGCCGGCGCCGACCGATCTGCCGGCGCTGCGCGGGCGGGCGCCGGAGGGCGCGCTGGTCGAGCGCCGGGCGGACGATGCCGAGCCGCTGGCGGCGCTGGCCTTCACCACGATGGTGGACCCGGTCATGGGGCCGCTGACCTTCGTGCGGCTGTTCTCGGGCTCGGTCGCCTCGGGGACGCAGGCGTTGAATTCCAGCCGGGGAACGACCGAGGAAATCCGCCGTGTGCTGCGCATGCACGCGGATCGACGCGAAGCGCTGACGGAGGCCCGGGCGGGCGACGTCGTGGCGCTTCAGGGCCTGGAAGCCACGACCACCGGCGACACGCTCGCCGATCCCGCCCAACCGATCGTGATCGAGCGGCCGATCGCCGCCTGACCGCTGAACACAGAGAAGTAGACGATGAGCAAAGAGAAGTTTGCGCGGACGAAGCCGCACTGCAATATCGGGACGATCGGTCACGTCGACCATGGGAAGACGTCGCTGACGGCCGCGATCACGAAGATCCTTGCGCAGACGGGCGGTGCGACGTTCACGGCGTACGACCAGATCGACAAGGCTCCGGAAGAGCGGGCGCGCGGCATCACGATCTCGACGGCGCATGTCGAGTACGAGACGACGAACCGCCACTACGCGCACGTCGACTGCCCGGGCCATGCCGACTACGTGAAGAACATGATCACGGGTGCGGCGCAGATGGACGGCGCCATCCTGGTCGTGTCGGCGGCGGACGGCCCGATGCCGCAGACGCGCGAGCACATCCTGCTGGCGCGCCAGGTTGGCGTGCCGTCGCTGGTGGTGTTCCTGAACAAGGTCGACATGGTCGACGATCCCGAGCTTCTGGAGCTGGTCGAGCTCGAGGTGCGGGAGCTTCTGTCGAGCTACCAGTTCCCGGGCGACGACATTCCGGTGATCAAGGGCTCCGCGCTGGCGGCGCTTGAGGATTCGGACAAGAAGCTGGGCCACGACGCGATCCTGGAGCTGATGGCGGCGGTGGATGCGTACATCCCGCAGCCGGAGCGTCCGAAGGACAAGCCGTTCCTGATGCCGATCGAGGACGTGTTCTCGATCTCGGGCCGCGGCACGGTGGTGACGGGTCGCGTTGAGCGCGGCATCGTGAAGGTCGGCGACGAAGTGGAGATCGTTGGCCTGAAGGCGACGGCGAAGTCGACCTGCACGGGCGTCGAGATGTTCCGCAAGCTGCTGGACCAGGGCGAGGCGGGCGACAATATCGGCGCGCTGCTGCGTGGCGTTGGCCGCGAGGATGTCGAGCGTGGCCAGGTTCTGGCGAAGCCCGGCACGATCACGCCGCACACGCAGTTCAAGGCCGAGGCCTACATCCTGACGAAGGAAGAGGGCGGCCGTCATACGCCGTTCTTCACGAACTACCGTCCGCAGTTCTACTTCCGGACGACGGACGTGACCGGCATCGTGACGCTGGACGAAGGCGTCGAGATGGTGATGCCGGGCGACAACGTGTCGATGAACGTCGAGCTGATCGCGCCGATCGCGATGGACGAGGGTCTGCGCTTCGCGATCCGCGAAGGCGGCCGCACCGTCGGCGCCGGCGTCGTCGCGACGATCGT